>JABJCS010000459.1 GCA_018665505.1 Alphaproteobacteria bacterium | reverse complement strand
GACTGAGGACCGCATTTAACCGAATTAGCGCAGCCTTGAAAGAACCCGCCCCGTATTATCACGATAAAGCCTTGTTCTTGCCGCGTTTTGGCAAGTCCGTCGGCATCTATCGCGGGGGACGGCACTCGCTGTCAGCACCCTTAATTGCGAATCGCCGGAGGAGGAATCGATGACGGCCAAGCGCAGAGTAGCGGTATTGTTCGGCGGTCGTTCGCCAGAACACGACGTCAGCATCGTCACCGGCCTGCAGGCGCTGGGCGCGGTGGATGCCAGCGCCTATGACGCATTTCCCGTCTATATCTCAAGTCAGGGCGAATGGTTCGTGGGCGATGCCTTGCGCGACCGGGCTAACTATCTTCCCGACGACAACACGCGTCGCAATTTGACCGAAGTCATGCTGGACGCGACCGATGACGGAGAGGGACAATTGGTCCCGCGCAAATCCGGCATGTTCGGGCGCGGTAAGCCCGTCACCTTCGATGTTGCCTTGCTCGCCTTTCACGGCAATCAGGGGGAAGACGGGCAAATACAGGGCCTCTTTGAGATGGCGGGTGTGCCCTATACGGGCATGCGCACGATGGCGTCGGCGGCCCTGATGGATAAATCGGTGACAAAGCGCTTGTTGGCGGGCCAGGACATACCGCAACTGGACTGCGCGGTTCTACGCCGTCCGGCTGACGGCCTGGTTATCACCGGTGCGGCGGTGGCGGAGGCGGTCGGTAATGCGAAGTTTCCGGCGTGCGTGAAACCATGCCATCTCGGCAGTTCCATCGGCGTCGCCAAGGTCGACGATATGGCGGAATTACGGGAAGTCTTACCGTCGATCTTCCGGCTCGATCCGGTTGCCATCATGGAGCCCTTCGTTCCGAACTTAGTCGAGTACAACGTCGCGGTCTCGGCGTTCGGTGGCGAGGTGCGGACGTCGGCCATTGAGCGACCGAAGCGCAGCGCCGAACTGCTGGATTTCAAGGAGAAGTACATGTCGGGCGGAGGCGGCAAGAAGGGCGGGTCGAAAGCACCCGGGACCGCCAGCGAAGGCATGCTGTCATTGACCCGTGATATCAATCCGGACATCCCGGCGGCGCTGGAGGCGAACATTCGTGATTGGGCTGCGGCGGCCTTCGCGGCGGTCGGCGGCACTGGAGCGCCGCGCGTCGATTTTCTCGGTGACGGTGAGACCGGCGAGCTGTGGTTGAACGAAGTCAATCCATGTCCGGGCTCCTTCGGTTATTTCCTATGGGAAGCGGCGACGCCGCCGATGTTGTTCACGGAATTATTGAGCCATCTTATCGAGGAGGCGGTCGGCGAGTTCCGTAATTCGCGTCTCCCCTCCGACCCAACACCCAAGGAGGCGCGGTTGTTCAAGCGGCCATACGAATAGCACCGCTTGACGGATAGCTCGCCGACCCAAGCTCAATAGCAATGCGTGGGAAACCGGCCTTATGGCCAACGGGAGGCAACGTGAGCGAAAATCAGCAATATCGCTTAGGCGTGGACGTCGGTGGTACCTTCACCGATTTTGTCCTGCTAGATGAGAACAACAGTGAAATTCACATCGCGAAATCTTTGACCACGCCCGCCGATCCGTCGGTCGGAATATTGACCGGGGTGAAGGCCTTCGACGAACGGTGCGAGGGGCATGTGGAAGCGACCCGCCGAATTGCGCATGCCACAACGCTGGTTGCGAATTCCGTGATCGAACGCAAAGGCGCGGTCACGGCGCTGCTGACCACCAAAGGTTTTCGAGATATTTTGGAACTGCGCCGCCACGTCCGCGTGACGACCTACGAGCTGTTCGCCGACCCGCCCGAGCCCTTGGCGCCCCGCTGGCTGCGCCTACCGGTGGATGAGCGTGTCTTCTCTGACGGTAATGTCTAGAAAGCCGTCCAGCGCGAGGATGTCGAGCGGGCAGTCGAAGTGATGCGGGCGGAAGGTGTTACATCCGTCGCCATCGCGTTCCTGCATTCTTATGTCAATCCGGCGAACGAACAGGCTGCGGCGGAGATCGTCCGTGAGCTGGCCCCGGAAATCGCAGTGACCCTATCGTCGGACGTGTTGCCGCAGATCAAAGAATTCGAGCGGACCAGCACGACCGTGGTCAACGCCTACGTCAAACCGTTGGCAAAACGCTATCTCGCTAATTTGGACGCCGGTTTGCAGAGCGCGGGTTATAAGGCGCCGCTGCACATCATGCTCTCGAACGGTGGCCTGGGTTCGACGACAACAGCGGGCGATTTCCCCATCCGTCTCATTGAATCCGGACCGGTCGCGGGCGCGATTGTCGGACGGCAATTGGCGGAACTGATGAATATCCGGAACGTGTTGTCCTTCGATATGGGTGGGACCACGGCGAAAGCGTGTCTCATTCGGGACCAAGCCTTGCCGATCACGGATGAGCTGGAGGTCGCGCGCTCAAAACGATTCACCAAGTCCAGCGGATTTCCTGTCGGTGTGCCTGCCGTCAATATGATCGAGATCGGCGCCGGTGGCGGCAGTATCGCGGCAGTCAATCAAATGGGGATCGTGCAGGTAGGGCCGGAGAGCGCCAGCGCGGACCCGGGGCCGATCTGTTACCGCCAGGGTGGCACGCGTCCGACGGTCACGGATGCCGACCTCACCCTGGGATATCTCAATCCATCGAATTTCGCGGGCGGCACGATGTCGCTTGACGACGCGGGCTCGCGTGAAGGGCTCGACCGGGATATTGGGGCACCGCAAAGCCGCACCACGTTGCAGGCCGCCTGGACCGTCCACGACGTGATCAACGAGACCATGGCGGCGGCTGTACGAATGCATGTCACCGAACGCGGCGGCAATCCGGAGGAAGCGACCATGGTGGCCTTCGGCGGCGCGGGGCCGGTGCATTCTTATAACCTTGCCCGCAAGCTGCATATCCAAAAGCTGGTCGTGCCGTTGCGGGCCGGAGTTCTCTCCGCACTTGGCCTGCTGGTAGCACCACCCGCTTACGACATGGTGAAAACATACAAGGCGCCGATCCGCACCCTCAATGCGGGGGACATCACGGCGCAGATGGATGTGATGGAGTCCGAGATATCCACGCTCCTCAACGATATTGAAGAGGCGGGCGAGCGCCGCTTCCGCCGAGCTCTCGATGTCGGGTATATCGGCCAAAGTTATCAGGTCACCGTGCCTTTGAAAGGTTCGCCCGAAGGCGAGAAAGTATTCGATACGTTCGCCCGGCTCTATCGTAAGAAATACGGATATTTCTACGAGGACGTCCCGGCGGAAATAGTCAATCTTCGGGTTTTGGGAGAGATCGCCGGTGCGGGGCTGGATTTGACGCCGATGGAAGCGGGTGACGGGAGTGCAGTGGTGCCGACGGGCGAGCGCCCGGCCTATTCCGCGTCGCGGGGCGAGATGCTTCCTTTTGTGGTATATGACCGTGCAAATTTACTACCGGGGATGAAGTTCCTCGGGCCGGCGATTGTCGAAGAGGTGACATCGACGACCATCGTCGACATCGGTGCGAGCGTAGAAATCGACGCATACGGATCGCTTGTCATCGATCTGCCATAAGTCAGTGCAATGCTATAATCGCAATGATTGTAATAATTGGCAGGGTAGGTGATCCTTGACTGTTTCTTTGCCGACCACTACCTAACCTCCCGAACTTAGCTGGACGATTAAGTCGAAAGCGAGGAAGAGATGAGCCAAGAGTACTTCCAAAAAGTGACGGAATTCGTGGAGCTCCTCGACGTAAGTGTAGAACGTGTGGACGTCGAGAAGAAGCTATTCGTCCTCGAAGACGAGAGCCGCGGTATCAGCAATCTCATCGTTGATTGTGAAGATGAAATTCTGATCATTGAACAGTTGATCATGGAGCTGCCGGTATCTGCTGGTGCCGATGCGTATCGTCGTTTATTGCAGATGAACCGGGAGTTGGTCCACGGGGCATTCGTGATAGACGAAGGCGGCACGAAGCTCTTGTTTCGCGATACGCTGCAATTGGCAAATTTGGATTTCAACGAACTGGATGCATCAATCAATGCGTTGAGTTTGGGATTGGCAAGCTTTGCCGACGAGCTGATCGCGCTCTCGAAAGCTTCCTGACAACCATCGCCCGGAGAGCGACGAGCCATGAGTCTATTTAAAAGAATGATGACGTGGGGTAATTCGGAAGCCCATTCCGCACTCGATCATCTTGAGGATCCGATCAAGATGGCGGATCAAGGTATCCGAGACCTGCGCAAGGACCTACAGGAGAGCCTCGAGGGCTTTGCCAAAGTTAAGGCGCAAGCCATTCGCTCGCGTCGCGACGTCGCCCGGCAGAAAGAGATCGCGACCGATTATGAGCAAAAGGCGATGCTTTTACTGCAAAAAATGCAGCAAGGCGGGCTCGCCGCCGCCGACGGAGATCGCCTGGCATCGGAAGCATTGGCCAAACGTGACGGAGCAGTCCAACGGGCCACGACGATCGCTCAGGAACTCCAGAACTATGAGAAAATGACCAGTCAGCTCGAGAATAATATTGAGACGCTGAAGCATCAGATATCGAAATGGGAGAACGAACTGCAAACGCTGAAAGCGCGGGCGCAGGTGAGTACTGCCACTCGGAAGCTGAACGAGCAGCTCGCGTCTGTCGACTCTACCGGCACGGTCGCGATGTTGGAGCGGATGCGTGAGAAAGTTGACGAAGAGCAATCTCTCGCCGAGGCATACGGCGAAATCGCGCAGATCGATAAATCCGTTGATTCCGAGATCGAGAAGGCCTTGGCTGGTTCGAGCTCGCATGGCGGATCGGATGCGCTCTTACAACTCAAATCGCGGATGGGATTAGCGGAGCCACTGGCCTTGCCGGACAAGAGCAACGATCCGGTCTGACGGTGATAGTAAACGGACGACACAACGGTGGTGAATCTAATTCATGGAATTCTTCTCGTTAATCCTTCTCGTTGTTGCCGGCTTTATCGGATACAAAGTTTATCGCGCGAATTTTGGCGGTGGTGTTGGCGAGAATAGCCTGACCGACCGGCGTTCCGGACAGCCGGCAGTTTCGAATGACCCACGAATTGAAAACATGCGCCCTGGCGGTGTGTTCAGTCTTCGTGGTGTCGGACCAAATATGGATGACTTCGACGTTTCTGTCGTTGGGCGGCATGTCTATGACGAGGACGGCTTTCAATGGCTCGAAATCGAAGGCGATGCCGGCACGCAACGGCTCTGGGTGACTGTCGAAGACGACGATGAGGTCGAAGTCTCTGTCACCTTGCGGAAGGCGCGGCTGGAGGAAATTGGTCTCACCAAGGGTCAGATGGAAGCACTGACCGACAATGATGACCACACGCTGCAAGTCGAAGGAACGACCTATCATTTCGAAGACAGGGGCCAGGCAGTATTTCATCGGGATGGCGATCTCTCGCGCGGTGAATCCTTTACTTATTGGGAATTCGAATCCGACGACGAGAAGACTTCGATGACGGTCGAGCGATGGTCGGACGGCACTTTTGAGTGCCATTTTAGTCAGTCGATAAGAGAGTCTCAGATCAGTATTTATTCGGTCGCGGGAGATTCTTGAGATGGACTGGGCGGAAACGCTGACGGATTTTGGAACGATCGCGGCGTTGGCGCTCTGCTATATCGTCATCCTATTAGCGGCGAAGGCACTGAAGGACTTTCTGACACCATACCATCTGATCGAAGAGCTGGCGGAAAAAGACAACCCCGCCATTGGCATCACGCTTGGCGGATATTTTCTCGGGGTGTCGTTTATCTTCGTCGGTGTCGTGTCAGGCCCAAGCGTCAGCCTGCAGCAGGACATTTTCGCGGTTCTTGGATACAGCTTGCTAGGCTTGGTCTTCTTGAACATTTCGCGTTGGTGCCTCGACAAGGTGGTCTTCTCGAAGTTCTGCAATATCACCGCGATTGTGGAAGATCAGAATTGCGGGATGGCCGCCGTCCGTTGCGGTGTATACGTAGCGACTGGACTTATCGCCGGGGGCAGTCTCCATGGCGAGGGTGGCGGTGTGCTGACGGCGGTTGCATTTTTCGTCCTCGGCCAGGTAACGCTCTTATTTTTCACACGAGTATATGATTGGTTGACCCCCTATCACCTGCAGATTGAGGTGGAGAAGGGGAACCTTGCCGCCGGGATTGGGTTCGGCGGTACATTGGCGGCGGTTGGCTTGATTATAGGCCGTTCGACATTTGGATCGTTCGCCGGCTGGACCGAGAATTTGATCTTGTTCGGGGAATTGGCGATTTCGGGTGCAATTCTCCTTTTTGCCGCCCGTTTTCTTGTCGATAAGCTGATCCTTACTGGTCACGACCTAAATGCTGAGATCGCGGGCGACCAGAATGTTGCTGCCGGATTTCTCGAAATGTTTTGCTCGATCGGCTTCGCGATCGTTTTGGTCGCGTTGATTTAGGGGAGGGCGAGACAATGTCGGAAACATTCGGTCGAAAATTCCGTGAGCCCTATCAAGAGCCTGAAGAGGACCGCGTCCACCTTGGATATGTTGCGTTGGTCTTTATTGGGTTCTCACTACTTTATTTGGCGACCGGATTTTTCTTTAATGCCAGTACGAACACGGTCGAACGTACGGTATCGACTGCAAGTCCTTATGGGCCAATCACCACATCGAAAAAAGATACCCTCGTCGAAATCACACTGCGCAACCGTCAAGTCCGCCAATCTTGGAACAATGTAGAGGTCGAGGTTCTTGACAGCGGGCAACGTTCGATAACGGCATTCGGCGGCGAATTTTTCCATGAGTCTGGATACGATTGGGCCGAGTCAGAAAGAACACGCAGCGTAAAGGTCGTGTTACCGAAACCGGGCAACTATTATCTAAAATTCAATGTGACAGGCGCTTCGGCGCATGCACGGACTGGAAAGGATCTGACGGATAGTACGTATCTCGACGTTAGTATCGAATATAAACGGGGTGGTTCCGAGGTACTCAATTGGCTCGGAATTATCATATTAATTATCGGCGTCGTCCTGAACGAAATTCGCAACCAATCGATCCTGACGATGATCGGCAAATGGGCGGATCGTGACTGATGAGTAAAACCTTATGGGCCATGCTGATCAGCGGCGGTGCGTTGTTTGTCATGTATCTGGTCATCCTGGCGCCGGCGCGAAGCGGCTATGGCTATAGTGGGCACAGTAGCGGTTTCTTCTTCTTCTCGGGTGGGAACACGAGGGTCTATCATCACAGTCGCAGTGTGCGTCAGGGCAGTAGAGGTGGCCCGCGTGTGTCTTCGCGAGGGCTCTCTGGAGGAAAATGATGGAAGACGCGGTCTCTGCGGCGCAAGAGCGCACGAGATCGCGCGAAATCTTCGCTCTCGTCTATTCGGTCTTTGTCGCCGGCCTTTGTTCCATCGTCTACGAGCTGCTGATCGCGACCACTGTTTCCTACTTCCTTGGCGACAGTGTTAAGTATTTTTCGATTACCATCGGCCTCTACATGGCGGCGATGGGTATCGGTGCGTACTGTTCGAAGTACGCAGTTGCAAACCTTATACGTACGCTTATCGGCGCGGAAATCATACTCGGATTGTTGGGTGGCTTTAGCATTCCGCTTCTCTATTTAGCCTACTCCCACACCAATATCTTTATGCCGGTTTATGCCGGATTGACGATAGGGATCGGACTTCTCATTGGTCTAGAGATTCCGTTCCTGACCCGATTGCTTGAGAAATACGATTCATTGCGCGTTAGCATCGCTCATGTGCTTGCGCTTGACTACTTGGGCGCGGTCTTCGCTACCGTTGCCTTTCCGCTGCTGCTATTGCCGTTTCTTGGTATCTTCAAGACGGGGCTGATCTTCGGTCTCATCAATATGAGCATCGGACTGTTGTTGGTCTGGTGCTTTGCTCCGGAACTTGGGGCACGGTCACGGATTGTTTTTCGGGGGCTCTCGGTTTTGATCATCGGCGCCATCGGGTTGGGATTCTTTTTTTCGAACAGCATCCTCAAAGTTTGGAGTAACGACGTTTATGACGGCCGAATTCTGCACACTGAGCGGACGCCCTATCAGCAGATTGTGCTCTCCAAATATCGCGACGACTTGCGGTTCTATCTCGACGGCAATCTACAATTCTCTTCAATTGACGAGTATCGCTACCATGAGGCGCTGATCCATCCGGCAGTGTCGACATTAGTTGCAGAAGGTAGGACAGACCTATCGGTCCTATTATTGGGTGGCGGTGACGGGCTTGCGGTGCGGGAGGTCACTAAATACCCGCAAGTGGGGCGTGTTACATTGGTCGATCTCGATCCGGCCATCACGGACCTGGCGCGGACGAACCCGCATGTGCTCGCTTTAAATGAGAGAAGTTTGGTCGACAACGAGCGGGTGCGGGTGATCAACCAAGACGCCTTTGCTTTCCTGGGGCAACGACGAACCCAATTTGACCTGATCGTCGGCGACCTGCCGGACCCGAACAATACCGATCTCGCGCGCCTCTACACGGAAGAATTCTATCGTTTGGTAAAAAGCAATCTTTCGCCCGGCGGCGTATTCGTTACCCAGGCGACCAGCCCGGTTTTTGCGAACAAGGCGTTTTGGGCGATCCATCGCACCGTCGCGAAAGTGTTCGGGCGTGCGCATCCCTATCACCTCTTGATCCCGTCATTTGGCGATTGGGGGTTTTCGATGGCGGCCAACCCGCCTTTAAAATTTTCAGGAAAGATCACCGCGGTTCCCATTGAGACTAAATTCTTCGATGCGCAGGCGTTCGAGCGCATGTCGATTTTTGAGCGAGACTTGCGACCTGACTCTATGCCGTCCGTGAGCAGCATCGATCGACCCGTCATCCTCAAGTATTACCTCGAGGGATGGCGGCACTGGGGAAGGTGACGAATGTGGTTTTTCACGTTTGACATGCGTCGCCGAGAACGCCGCCGGCACCGGCGCGATTTGGGGCCGCGGGTTCGCATTGTGCAGCGGTCCGGAGTGGCGATCGGTTATATCACGCCGATCATTTTCGGCCACTCACCGGCCATGATGCAGTTTGAAAATATGGGTTTCGGCGACGGTGTTTGGCTGACAATTACCAGCCTGACCACCGTCGGGTATGGCGATCTTTCGGCCGCGAGTTGGTAAGGCTGAACCGTGACGGCGTTGATCATCTATTTCGGTGGCATCTTCGTCGCCGGTAAATTCGCGGGTGATTTCTTCGACTATCGTTCCGCACGGAGGGCTGCCATGAAATTGAGAGATTAGAACTACTCGAATTTGACGGACCATATCGTCGTACTCGGCTCCGAGCGGGACTATGAGTTCTATTTCAAACGTCTTGTCGACGAGCTGCAGTAGGACGCACGGACGAAGGACCGGAACATCGTGCTTGTCAGCCGATCGTTCTCGGATGGCCTCCCTGTCTCTTTGAGTAATGCGGACGCGAAACTCGTTTCAGGTAGTATATCGGATCCGAAAGTATTGGAACGCGCCGGTATCGGGAGTTGCCATATTGCTCTTGCATTGGCTTGGCGGGAGAACGACGCGGAATCCGACAGGCGAACCTTCGACGTGGTGCATAGGATTCGGGAAGAGAATAGTGACTGTACCGTCGTCGCGGAGTGCGTCGATGACGAGAATCGCAAGCGTCTCGTCGGAGCTGGTGCCAGCATCGTTATTCGACCGATGCGTTCATATCCCGAGATGGCCGTCGCGGCCTTCCTAAAACCGGGGTCGAGCGAGATTCTCGAGAATTTATTCACCGGTGCCGGCGAATGGATAATTTGTCATGAGAACGCCGAAAACGACACTTGGGAAGCCATTGTCTCGAAGTATTTGGAGCAAGGGAACGGAATACCCATCGCTTACCGCAACTCGGCGGACTCCGAGATCGTGACAGCGCCAAATGGGAAGGCGATGGTAGGCGCAAGCACCATTTACGTATTATCGGGGAATTCGAATATTTAAGAGTTTGGGCGACAGCGGGAATCGTTCTAGATCATACGCTATGCGAAACACAGAATTACCGCTCGACGTCATCTGGCCGCGACTGATTGCCATCGCGGATGAGATGGCCACAACCATGCTCCGTACCGCATTCAGTCACGATGTGGTCGAAGTGCATGATATGTCCACTGGATTGCTCGATGATCGGGGCTATCTGATGGCGCAAACCTGGTTGGGAGCGACCGGTCATACCGGCTGCATGCCCGCCTTTGGCGCCAATCTGATCGAGGCCTTCCCGCCGGAGACCGTGAAGCCGGGCGATGTCTTTATCTGCAACGACCCGTGGCTCTGTAACGGTCAAACTGCGGATGTCTTCATCACCACACCGGCCTTTCATAAGGGCAAGCTCGTCGGCTTCGCGGTGAATACCATTCACCACGTGGATATCGGTGGGCGCAAAGGTTCCGGTCTGTCTGAAGAAGTCTTTGAAGAAGGCCTGATTATTCCGATGCTGCGGCTCTACGATGCGGGTGAGCCGAACGAAATGCTCTTCGGTCTGATCCGCCGTAATGTGCGGTATGCTGAAAAGATGATCGGCGATTTGCGGGCGCAAGTGGCGACCGGTTGGGCCGGGTGTCGTGAGTTGGAACGGCTCTGCCAGGAATTCGACTTCCCTGATGTGCGCGAAGTCTGCGACGAGATAACCGGCCGCACAGAAGCCGGCATTCGCGCCGGCCTGCGGGCATTGCCCGACGGCGAATGGCGCGAAGAGATGATGATGGATATTGACGGCGTCGAGGAGCCGCAGCCGCTCGTCGTCACCGTTAAGATCGAAGGCGATCAGCTTTATGCGGACTTCACCGGCACCGCGCCGCAGGTCCGCCGTCCGGTCAATTGCCCGATCAACTTCTCGCGCGCCTATGTCGCGGTACCGGTCAAAATGATTTGTGACCCAACTCTGCCCAACAATCAGGGGACCTATCGCCCGATAACCTTGAACGCGCCGGACGGCAGTTTGCTGAACCCCACATACCCCGCCGCGTGTTTCTGGCGCTTGAGTGCTGGAATGTTGGTGGCGGAGCTGATGTTCAAGATTTTCTCCCGCATCGTGCCGGATAGGGTACCGGCGGAATCGGGCTCGTTGCCGACCTGGCAATTCTACGTGACCGGCAATAAGCCGGACGGCGAGTCCTACGCCCTACATCAGCATTCGTTCGGCGGCATGGGCGGTCGGCCGGGCAAGGACGGTTTATCGGCGGTCAGTTTCCCTTATAATGTCCGCGACGTCTCCATCGAATGGTCGGAGCATGAGACGCCGATCCTCTATCACGCGCGCGAATTGATACCGGATTCGGGTGGTCCCGGTACATCACGTGGCGGCCTCGGCCAGGAATTGATATTCGAGGCCTATGAGCCTGGCACGGCGCCAAAACAGCCTTTGGTGTTCTCGGGTGCCGCGGGCCGCATGCGGTTTCCGCCGCAAGGCTTGGGTGGAGGTAAGCCGGGCGCTCTTGCTAGTATTGCTGTCGACGATAAACCCATCGCACCATCAAGCTCGCCTGAGTTTCCCTTTAAGATTGGCGAGGTTGTGCATCTGCAATTGCCCGGCGGCGGTGGTCATGGCGATCCGGCGGAGCGTGACGCAGCGGAAATCGAGCGTGATCTGAAAGCGGGTTATGTGACGCCTGAAGGTGCCAAACGAGATTACAATTTTGAATAGTTCAATCTCAAAGCATTAATCGAAGGCAATAGAACCTTGGTTCTGCATTTCCGATCGGATGGACCGGCGACGGATTCGCACAGAGAGCGCCTCACACATTTGTTTGAGGGCCCATCGGATATTCGCCGATTTTTGTTGAGCGATGTCAGACCCCCCTACTCGCATCCAGTATCGTCGCGGTATTTCTCCTCTGGTTTCTCTGGGATCGGGTTTCCTAACATTTGCTGCTGGGTTGGTTTGTTGCGGTTTTACTCGTTAATCTCATTCGCTTCCTTTTATTCGGACGGGCCATGCCGCCTACGAAAGAAGTGGAAGATCGGGTCATCTATTATTTTACCGCTCTGACGCTTGTCTCGGGTATAATCTGGGGAGTGGCCTGGGTGGCGCTGCTGCCGGACAACCACCTCGAATTTCGTGTTGTGTTGAGCTTCTGTCTTGGTGAATTAGTGGCCGGCTCTGTTGCGAGTTACAGCAGCTGGTTGCCGGCATTTTTTGCATTTGCGGTACCGGCAATGTTGCCGCTGGCGGTCCAATTTCTGATGGGAGGAAGGGAGCCGGATATTTTAATGGGCATATTGCTCATCGTTTATACGCTAGGCCTCTCTCTTCTTGCCTTGAATTTCAAACGAGCGCTTCGCCAGACGACGACTCTTCAGGCAACCCTCGGTGGCGTCGAGTTATTGATCGGTTCTATATTCAACAATTTGCCTTTCCCCGTATCAGTCAAATCGTTGGACCGCCGTTACATCTTGGTAAATGAGATGTTTGCTGAACGGCGTAGTTTGCTGGTCGAGCAAGTGTTGAAGAGAACTCCGCGAGATATATTTGACGATGACATTGCGACCTTAATCGAGGAACAGGACCGCCGTGTCATGGAGACGAGGGCACCCGGTATTTTGGAAACCAATATCGACGGAGTGGGTGATGATTCCCACGACTATTTGACGATTAAGTTTCCAGTCATTGATGATGAGAATGTCAGTTGTACAGTCCCTTTGGCAATCGACATTACCGAGCAAAAACGTACCGAGTTCGAACTCCGAAAGTCGAAGCTGGTGAGATAGAGATCGATGAAGAGAAATTAGATTTGCACCAATTGATTTATGAATCGATCTAAATGGTACAAGATCGAGTGGAACGAAAAGGTGTTGAGCTCACAATCGTGTTGTCGCCGGGCGAGGTGAATTTCTAGGCCAATCCGTTGCGCTTGAAACAGATTCTGCTCAACGTCTTGAGCAATGCGGTTAAGTTCACGCCAAAAGGTGGGACTGTTTTCGTTTCCACGATCATAAACGATGAGCGAGATGAATTCATTATTTTGACGAAAGACACGGGGATCGGCATGGATACGGATGATATCCCCCGGGTATTTGAGCCGTTCATCCAAATTGCCAATCCGAATTTTCGCAATCCGGAAGGCACCGGCCTCGGTCTTACTTTGGCGAAAGCATTCGTTGAGATGCACGCGGGATCGCTCACGATTGAAAGCGAGAAAGGCATTGGTACAACGGTATCGGTCCGATTGCCCGCTTAGCGTCTGAGAGACTGAAATTGCGGTGGGGCTAGGGACCTGGCGAACTGGCCATATATAGCTGATCGTTGCTGAATAGGGAGAATAGAAGATGGTCGATTATCTAGGATATCGCGCGAAGATGGGGGTGACGACGCCGTCGACCAACACGGTCGTGCAGCCCGAATACGACGACATGCGCCCACCCGGTGTCACCAATCATCTGGGTCGCATGCATATCGAGAATATTCCCACCACCGACGACAACAGTTTCGACAAGAGTCTCGAGCTGATCGATGCAGGGCTCGACGGTGCCGTCGAACGGGTGATGACGTGCGATCCGGATTATCTGGTGCTTGGAATTTCAGCACTCTCCGTCTGGGGTGGGACCCTGGCATCCGTCGAGGATTTGCGGAAACGCATGAAAGACCGCGCCGGCCACGATATTGGTGTCACGACGGCGGTCGACGGTGTCCGCGAGGCGTTGAAGCTGCACGGTATCAAGAAAAAAATTTCCATCGTCGAGCCCTACTACAAATCCATCGAGCCGAAGATGGAGGGCATCTTCGGGGAGCTCGGCTACGACATTGTCAAATACAATCACTTGCAGGGAAAAAGCCCCAACACCTACTGCCATCTGACGGACGAAGAAATTGTCAACGCGTTCAAAGAGATCGACGACCCGTCGGTCGAATGCTTGGTGCAGTTCGGCGCCAACCTGCCGGGCGCCCGTATCGCCGACGAGGCGGAGCGCTGGCTTGGCAAGCCGGTGATCAGTATCAACGTTGTGACCTATTGGCACGCGCTCCGGACCTTTGGCATCAAGGACCAGTTTCGCGGCTTCACTTCGCTCTTCTCGAAATTCTAAGGAGCGACGGATATGTCAGCTTATACAATGGACGAATTCATCGCCGACGTGAAAGCGGTGCAGGCGGGGCATACGGACACCAAAGAGATTTTGCAGCGGGTCGCCCCACTCGCCAAGAAAATCGCCAACACGAAGGACTGGGTGGATGACAGTCACTACCGGGTCGAGGAATCCCAGGGCATCGGCATCACTATCATCCATGAAGAGCCGGAAGACCTGCTGATCGAAACCGTCTGCTGGTCGCCGGGAGGTGGTGTGCTGCCGCACGATCACAAGACCTGGGGCTGTGTTGTCGGGATCGATGGCGCGGAGAAAAATATCACGTGGATGCGCAAGGACGATGGCTCGAAGGAAGGTTACGCCGATCTCGAGAATTTCCACGAGATGGTAATGACCCACGGCGACATTTGCACGTTGCTGCCGGACGATATCCACAGCGTACATAACGAAGGCGAAGTGGCCTCAGTATCGCTGCATATTTATGGCAAGAGCTTAGCCATCACCGATCGCAACGAATACGACCCTGAAGCAAAAGTCGTGCGTCCCTGCCCAAAGCGGAAGCGCAACGACTGAGTTCTGAATGAAAGCTCACCCGTCGATACACTCATGGTGAGGTCCATAATTTTAAAGCCCTCAGGCTGAGCCTGCCGAAGCATGAGCGTGCTAAAAAAAGGAAAATAGCAAATGGCGAAAGTAGGATTTATCGGTGTCGGAAACATGGGTGGACCCATGGCGCGAAACCTTATCAATGCGGGTCACAACTTGAAGGTTTTTGACCTATCGGAAGAAGCGGTCAACTTCGTCGTCCAATCCGGGGCGGAGCGCGCGGAGACGATCCAGGATGCTGCCAAAGGCGTGGATTTTGTCGTGACCATGCTGCCGGTTGGCGGCAATGTCCGCGAAGTGTTCATGAACGATGGCGTCGTGGCGGCCGCGGACCCGGGCACTCTGTTCATTGATTCTTCGACCATCGACGTCGAGAGTGCGACGGTGGTGCACGAGGCGGCAACGGCAGCTGGATTTCAGATGCTCGACGCGCCGGTATCCGGCGGTACCGTCGGCGCGGATAATGGGTCACTCACCTTCATGTGCGGCGGCGAAAAATCGACCTTCGATAAGGCACGCCCGATCCTGGAGGCGATGGGTAAGAACATCGTCCATTGTGGTGGTCCGGGCCAAGGGCAGGTCGTTAAGATCTGCAACAATATGATCGCGGGTGTCATTACCCTCGCGACGTCGGAAGCTTTCATCATGGGAGAGAAGCTCGGCGTCGATCGCAAGGTACTGTTCGACGTTATTTCGACAGCAACCGGCAGCTCGACGATTCTGGAAGGCTCTTGCCCGATTCCGGGAATTCTCGGCCACTCGCCGTCGAGTAATGATTTTAAGCCCGGTTTTATGGCGAAGTTAATGCTGAAAGACCTGCGTCTGTCGCAAGCGGCGGCACAATTGGCGGGCTCTCCAACGCCCCTGGGCGCGGTCGCGACAGCCGCCTATCAGCAACACATTAACAACGGCCACGGCGATCTCGACAATTCCAGCATTTGCAAGCTGATAGACCCGGAGGTCAAATAGCCCATATTAATGGGAAAGGACATGGATGATCCCGGTTGGCGGGATCGGGGGAATTGGGAAGGACAGGCGATATGAGCTACGATCTGGTTGTCAAAAACGGCATGATTGTTGACGGTTCCGGCGGCGCCCGCTATCGCGGTGACGTCGGTGTGAAAGACGGCAAAATTACCAAAATCGGTATGATTAGAGGCGAAGCCGCCGAGGAGACGATTGACGCGGAAGGCCATATTGTGACGCCGGGTTTCGTCGACGGCCACACTCATATGGACGCGCAAGTGTTCTGGGATCCGCTCGGCAGCTGCTCCTGCTATCACGGGGTCACCACGACAGTGATGGGTAATTGCGGGTTCACTCTCGCCCCCTGCCGTGAAAGCGAAGCTGACTTCGTCTTCCGCAACCTGGAACGCGCCGAGGACATTTCCCGCAGCGCCATGCTCGAAGGCATCAATTGGGATTGGGAGACTTATCCTGAATACATGGACGCCGTCGATAAAATGCCAAAGGGTATCAACTACGCAGGCTATATCGGTCATTCGGCGCTCCGCACCTATGTCATGGGCGAGCGGGCCTTCGAGGAAGAAGCCAACGAATCCGACATGGAGCAGATGAAAGCGGCGGTGCAGGAAGCCGTGCGCGCCGGGGCCATGGGTTTCTCGACCTCGCGCAGCCCGAGCCATCTGACCTCAGACGACCGTTTTGTCGCCAGCCGCATCGGCTCCGACGAAGAAGTCCGCGATCTGGTCATGGCGATGGGTGAGACTGGCGCCGGCATCTTCCAGCTCGCGATGGAGCGGGGCGAGATGCAGAAGATGATGGGCGTCTACCGCAGCCTTGCCGACCTCTCGAAGAAGAGTGGCCGTCCGGTGACTTTCGGCAGTTTGAGCCGCAAGAAATACCCGGGGCAATGGAAAGCGCTCTACGACATCATCGAGGAAGAGAACCAATTGGGTGCCCGCATCTGGACTCAGGTCCACAGCCGCGAGATCAACTCGATCCTCTCCTTCCAAACCGCGACACCGTTCGACAGTTGGGATGTCTGGAAAGATTTCCGCAAATTGCCGTTGGACGAGCAGCTCGGTAAACTCAAGTCAGATGCGTCGTTGAAACAAAAGCTGATTGATATTGCCGACCGTCCCTATGACGGTCCGGAAATCGTCGGCGCCGAAGCACGTCCGCCCGAGTGGGACATGTTCTACCACATGGACAAGATTCGCCTGCCGCATCCGAGCATCGCCCAAATTGGCAAGGAGCGGGGCATCACCCCGGCCGCCGCGATGATAGAAGTCGCGATCGAGGACGACCTCAAGGCGTTCTTCCGCCAACCCCTGGCGAACGAGAACCAAGACGACGCCTTGGCGCTGATGAAGCATCCGCGCTCCAACGTGACCTTCTCGGACTCGGGCGCTCACGTCTCGCAGATCATGGACAGCTCGTTGCAAACGCACCTGCTGAGCCATTGGGTGCGCGAGCGCGAGGCCCTCACGCTGGAAGAAGCAGTGCGTATGATCACCTATGATACGGCGACTAATTGGGGCTTCCATGACCGGGGCTTGCTCCGTGAAGGCATGACCGCCGACATCACCGTCTTCGATGCGGATAAGGTTGAGCCGTGCATGCCGACAGTGGAGAACGATTTGCCGTCGGGCTCCAAGCGCCTGAAGCAGTATGCGGATGGCATGCTGGCGACGGTGGTCGCGGGTCAGACCGTGTTGAAAGAGAAAAAGCACACCGGCGCATTGCCGGGCCAATTGCTGCGTGGCCCGCTCGCGCGGCAATAAGCACCTCTGTCATTCCCGCGAAAGCGGGAATCCAGTAGGCTGATTGTAATTTCCCGGGTCCCCGTTTTCGCGGGGATGACGGGGTATTGTGGAAAAAGGAGCAGAACCATGAACGACATTTCATTCCCGAAACCGTCGATGACGGCGAAAGATATTTTCAAGGATCAGATCGCGGCGACCAATGATGACGCGCCGACGCTGTTCAGCCTAAAGGCGCAAATGCTGGATAAGGGTCGCACTGACACCGTGCTGGCCGCGACTGAAGACTTATCGATCCGCCTCAAGGTCTACGCGTCCGGCGGTGAGAACGGCTTGCACGCCCATGTCGATGAAGACCACGTCTTCGTCATCCTACAAGGCAGCGCGCGCTTTTTTGGCCCGGACGAGGAGGAAGTCGATCTCGGCGCGAACCAGGGTATCATGATGCCGAAGGGCATGCTGTATCGCTTCTACGCAACGAGCGAGGATGAATGCCTTGTGATGCTGCGGATCGGCACGCCGAATTTCCAAAAGCAGGCAAAGCAAGACCGCATCGATGCCGACGGCAAGCCGATGGGTGGCGATTCCGAGGCCAACAAGACGGTCCCGACCGTCTTCAAGGACGGCGTATTCTTCGGCGGTTAGCAGCAGCGCGATGCCCTCTTTCCCTTCCACCGCTACGCGGCGGGCCCCTCCCTTTCCCGTAAGCGGTAGAGGGACCGGGGTGAGGGCTAAGACAACGACGGGAGAACTCAATCATGGCCGGACGGCTCGACGGCAAAGTAGCACTGGTAACAGGTGGCGCCTCTGGAATCGGCGCGGAAACATCTCGCGTCTACGCGCGTGAAGGCGCGAAGGTCGCCATCGCCGACGTCAACGATAATGCGGGCCGAGGAATAGCGGAGGAGATTGGTGACGCCGCGCTCTACGCCCCTCTCGACACCCGCAGCGAAGACGAGTGGCAAGCGGTCGTCAAACAGGTCGTCGACACCTACGGCAGCCTCGACATTCTGGTGAATGCCGCCGGTGTTTCCGGCCGCCGCCCGGACGGCACCTCCGCCCCCAATCTCGAGGAGCAGGACCTCGAGGATTGGAACCGGGTAATGGACGTAAACTCTACCGGCATCTTTCTTGGCATGAAAACGGCGATCCCCGAAATGCGAAAGGTGGGCGGCGGTTCGATCATCAACATTTCGTCGATCTACGGCCTCGTCGGCTCCGCCCACAACGTGGCCTATCACGCTTCCAAAGGCTCGGTCCGCCTCGCGACCAAAGGAGCAGCGTTGCAATACGCAGCGGAGAATATCCGCGTGAACTCCGTCCATCCAGGTTTCGTCACCTCGCCAATGACACAGACCGTTCACGACGACCCGGAACTCTCCGCTCCCCGCCTCGCCAAGACGCCGATGGCTCGTTACGGCCAACCCATCGACATCGCCAATGGCTGTCTGTTTCTGGCAAGTGATGAGTCTGGCTGGATGACAGGGGCGGAGCTTGTTATCGATGGAGGGATGACGGCGGGGTAAGATAATCCTGCAGATTGATTTGGATTGATCGTCAGAGTTCTAAGCATGAGATGTTGATATCTACGTCCCCGGCTTGGCGGCAATAAGGATGGTGTTTTCGTCGGAGATTAATCTGATCGCTTCCCGGTCGCAGCGTTAGCGGAGAGCCAGGACCCAGGGACAAAGGCTAATCTGGACAAACTAGACCCCGGATACCGCAGAGGCGGTTCCCGGGAACGATAGCAAGGGAAATTGAAGCATGGCAGGACGGCTCGAAGGTAAAGTAGCACTGGTCACCGGCGGTGCGTCTGGTATCGGTGCGGAGACATCACGCGTCTACGCGCGTGAAGGTGCGGAAGTCGCCATTACCGACGTCAATGACAGCATGGGCCACGCCGTCGCTCAGGAGATCGGCGACACCGTCTTCTACGCCCATCTCGACACGAGGTTTGAAGTCGAGTGGCAAGCCGTCGTCAAACAGACCGTCGACACCTACGGCCGCCTCGACATCTTGGTGAACGCCGCCGGCGTCCCGGGCCGTCGCCCTGGCGGCGCCCCTAAACTCGAGGACCAGGACCTAGAGGATTGGAACCGAGTGATGGACGTAAACTCCACCGGTATCTTTCTTGGCATGAAAACGGCAATTCCCGCGATGAGGAAGGCCGGTGGCGGCTCGATCATCAACATCTCGTCGATTTACGGTCTCGTCGGCTCGCCCCATAGCGTGGCCTATCACGCCTCCAAAGGCTCGGTCCGCCTCGCGACCAAAGGGGCTGCCTTGCAGTATGCAGCGGAGAACATCCGGGTGAATTCGGTCCATCCGGGTATGGTGACCACGGGGATGAACCGAGACGTCAATGAAGACCCCGTCCTCTCCATCCCCCGCCTGGCAAAGACTCCGATGAGCCGCTTTGGTCAACCCATCGACATCGCCAACGGATGTCTTTTCCTGGCGAGTGATGAGTCTGGCTGGATGACAGGCGCGGAACTGGTTATTGATGGCGGGTACACTGTGGGGTAGGGCTACTCCTCCAACCCCACCTTCTCCATCATCGCGTCCATCGTCTTATGAAAATGCACGATGGCCTTCTCAAAATGGCCGTAAACGAAGTGCTCGTTGGCGCCGCTGGCGAGGCCTTTTTGGATTTCGACGGTGATGTCCCGGTCCTCGATATTGCCGGTGTCCGAGACGTAGTCGATGTCCTTCTGCACCATGGCCAGCTTCTCCGCGTCGCCTTCGATCGGGTCGTTGGAGAGGCAGTAGCGGATATATTTCGTGCGGGTCGGGCTGATCGGCTCGGCGAATTGGACGCCGGTGTGGCGCGATAGGCGGGCCATCAGCACGTTTGGGAATATCTGATAGGCGTAGGTGAGCTTGCCGTCGATCCGGCGTTCCTCACGCGGCACGTCGCGCAGTTTCTCGATACGACGGAACGGGAAGGTGACGCGACTGTTGGGGCCAAAGGGCTCGATGACGTTTAGATTGTCGAAGCCGTACGGGTAGAATGATTTCGGGTGGCCGACCTTGATGTGATAGCCCTCCATCCCTGCTTCGGCGAAGAGCTTCCAGTTCATCTCGTACTCGAACTCGTTCGCGCAGACGAGTTCCTGGTGCGGTGCGAGCACTTCCGGATAGTTGGCAAGGGCCCCGTCGCTCACCGGCGCCTCCTGCGTGACGAACACGAGGCCGAAGCGCTCCTCCGCCGTCACCGGCACGAGCCCGTGTTTCTCCGGGTCGAGGTCGGGAAACCCGTATGCGTCCGGGATATAATCGAGGCTTCCGTCCAGCTTGTAGACCCAGCCGTGATAGCCGCAGACCAGCGCCTTTGCGCAGCCGTTGCCGTCGGCCAATTTCATGCCCCGGTGGCGGCAGGCGTTGCGGAAACTGCGGACCATACCGTCCTCGCCTCGCACCGCGATGATCGGCACGCCCGCGGTGTCGCGCGCCACGTAGTCGCCTGGCTTCGCCAGTGCAGCGGAGGGGCAGAACGGCAAGGGGATGCGACGGAAGAGCTCCATCTCCGCTTTGAAGCGCTCGGGGCAGGTATAGTTCTTCGTCGGTTCATACCAGGTCTCTTCCCCAAGGTCGGTCGAGTTGTGGTCAATGTGATCAAGAACTCGGTCGATCACTTCAATATCCGAGAGAAGATTGTTCATGTGGCGCTCCAATAACAAATTCCAGTCTCTCGTTTGATATCCACCGGGCCCCTGGTGGTGTCAAGCCGGGCTCTTGGCGTGGGACCCGAATCGTGGAAACTTTGACGCGTTGTTGACGGAAGGAACTTCCATGCCCAGCGTACTCTATGAAAAAGACGGTCGGGTTGGCCGGGTTGCCCTGAACCGACCCGAGGGCGAGCTGGACGACGCGGTCGAGGCCTTGGCAGGGCGCTTGGCGAGCGTGCCGGTCAACCAGCTGATGATGCAGAAGATGGTGATCAATCAAGCCATCGAAGCGATGGGCCTCCAACACACCCAGCAATTAGCGACACTATTCGACGGCATCACCCGCCACTCGCCGGAAGGCGTAAACTACAAGAACCGGTCCGAGGAGGTCGGCTGGAAACAGGCCGTTCAGGAATGCGATCAGGGTACCTTCGATTGGACGGCGAATAAGCTGATCGAGCCACAAAATTGACCGTAAGGGTAGCACGATGATTGACCATATTTCCATCCCAGTGAGGGATTTGAACACGAGCGCTTCATTCTATGAGAAGGTCCTCGCACCGCTAGGATTGGAACGCCTCGTCGAGCGTGACCATACGGTCGGGTTTGGGAAGAAGTATCCGGAGTTCTGGATCAACCTTCGCCAGGACATGATCGCGACGCCGGAAGGTACAGGAAACCATGTGTGTCTGCGTGCATCGAGCGTGGACGCGGTGAATGCTTTCTATGAGACGGCGATTGCGGAAGGCGGGAGCGACGACGGAGCGCCTAGGTCCCGCAAAGCGTCGGTGACGACTTATTTTGGTGCTTTCATTCGTGACCCTGACGGTAACAAAATAGAAGCGGTGACTTTTCCGCGTGATTAAAGGGACGCGTGTTAATCCGTTGGCGAAGTATAGAGCCGTTTGTATCTAAAGCGGTCTATTTCTGCCGCACTGTCACCAAACATTCCGACATAAGCTGTCGGTAATAGGCTCGGCTGCGTGCTTCCGTCCCTCGCTCACTCTGTACGATGTGTTGGAATAGCAGTGCAGCGAGACCGTATTCGGATTCCGGGTAGGTTTCGCTCCCCAACACTTCGCCGACAGCATCTGCTGCCGCACCTGCTGCTCTGGCGGTGAATTTTCCCAAACTCATTTTCGTGTTCCCCTCCTGAGCGACATTACGCCGCCAGCCCTTCCCCTTCGACGGTGATACGATGCATCAGGCGGCGCGCGCCGTGATAGTCGTTCACCGCGTAATGCCAACTCGCCCGGTTGTCCCAGAACGCGATGGAGCCGGGCGCCCATTGGAAGCGATAAGTGTGCTCCGGCTTGGCGATATGGTCGTAGAGGATTTTTAGGAAAGGCTCAGCCTCTGCATCCGTCCAACCGTCGATACCGATGGTAAAGCCCGGATTGACGTAGATGGATTCGCGCCCGCTGATTGGGTGGCGAATGATCAACGGATGTACCGCATCCTGGGTCGCCGCCTCGTTATTGCCGAGGCGCCCCGCCGTATCCTCACCCTTTTCGACATAGCGCGCCTGCGGGCCGAAGACGTGGCGGCTCGAATGCACGCCCTTCAACACTTTGAGCATCGCTTTGAACCCGTCGGAGAGCGTCTCGTAGGCCCGGCATGTACTGGCATACATGGTGTCGCCGCCATGGGGCGGCGTTTCGCGGGCTACCAGGATAGAGCCCATGGCCGGTTCGATGTCGTAGGTGTGGTCGGTATGCCAACCGCCGCCGATGTTTTTCTTCTGGTAGGGTTCCTTCAACACCTGAGCGATTTTGGGATGGCCGTCCGCATGGGCGAAGAAGCGGTTGATATTGATTGGCGCGAATTTCTCCGCGAAGGCGATGTGATCTTCCGGCGATATGTCCTGATCCCGGAAGAACAAAACGCCGTGCTCTCCGAGCGCGCTCCGCAATGTGCCGACGAGATTGTCCGACAGGTCTTGCCCTAGATCGATCCCTTCGATGAAGGCGCCGACGCCGCCGCCCGAGGGGACAATGTTGATATCGCTGTTGCTCATCGCTCTCACCGCTTGTTATGGGCCGGGAAGCCCACAGTTGATTGTGTGAGAGAAGTGTATTCGGCGCGGACGGCTGGAGCAATGCGGAGGCGACAGGAATGACGGAACTTTGGAGACTTTCGGCAAGTGAGATCACGCAGAAGATTGCGGCGGGCGATCTGACCTGCGAGGCGGTGACGGCGGCGTGTCTCGAGCGGATCAAGGATCGAGAGCCCGAGGTAGATGCCTGGATCTATCTCGATAAGGGCAAGGCCCTGGCGGATGCACGGGCAATCGATGCGGGCCCCTCCCAAGGCATGATCCATGGCGTGCCGGTTGGCGTGAAGGATATTATTGACACAAAGGATATGCCAACCGGGCACGGGACGATCATCCACACGCAAAATTACCCGAGCTATGATGCGCCCTGTGTGGCACAGTGCCGGGCCGAAGGCGGGTTGATGCTGGGCAAGACAGTGACGTCGGAATTCGCCCATCTCACGCCCGGCAAGACCAAGAATCCGCATAATCCGGCGCATTCGCCGGCGGGCTCGTCGAGCGGCTCCGGCGCTGCGGTGGCGGATTTCATGGTGCCGGTTGCATTTGGCACGCAGACCGGCGGCTCCATCGTGCGCCCCGCCGCCTTTAACGGCTGCATCGGTTACAAGCCGAGCTATGGCGACTACAACCCGCTTGGTGTCCACGACAATTCTCGAAGCGTCGACACGCTCGGCATGCTGACCCGGACTATGGAGGATCAAGTGTTGATGCGCGCGGCGGTGATGGGCCTGCCGTATCGGCCACTTAAAACGGTCCCCGTGTCCGACCTGAAAATTGGGCTCTGCCGCACACCCCATTGGGAACAAGCCGACGAGCCAACCCGTGCTCATGTGGAGGGGGCGGCGGTGTGGCTTTCGGAAGCGGGCGCTGATGTCTCCGATTTCGATCTGCCGGATGGGTTTGACGGCCTGGAAGAGGCTTTCGATGTTGTCAGTGCATTCGAATTTTCGAGAGCGCTTGCCTACGAATGGCATAACCACCGGGATAAGCTCAGCGGCCGGGTGAAGACAGAGCGGTTGGAATTCGGATGGAGCCTCAGCTACGCAGCCTATCGGGCCGGATTGGCGGCGCTGCAGGATTACCGCAATCGGTTCCACGCCTCGCTTGCGGGATACGACCTATTGATCACGCCAAGCGCCAATGGTGAGGCACCGGCGGACTTGACGACCATTGGTCAGGCGCATTTCAATCGGGTTTGGACGGCGCTTTATTCTCCGGGTCTCAGTCTGCCACTCTTCACCGGACCGCTTGGTCTGCCCATCGGCCTGCAGGTCATCGGGCATCTCGGCGATGACGAACGGTTTCTCGATGCGGGGGATGCGTTATTTCGCGCCCTTGGCTAGGACTGCCGGGCTGCGCTAGCGTGGTGGAAATCAACTAACGGAGCGTTCTCATGTCGAATTTGACGCAAGCGAAGAAGCGCGATTGGACCGTTCATCCAAAAGCATCGACCGCACAACCATTGGTCCCGATCCAGCAAACATTGTCGGAGCTGACTAGCCCTGTTTTTGGCCACAATACGGTCAAGAAAATCGACGCAGATCTGACGAAGAATGCTGCCAAGAAGGGCCAGGAAGCCATTGGCGAGCGGATGATCTTGACGGGGCTCGTTACAGACGAGGCTAATCGTCCCGTTCCCAACGCGCTGATCGAAATTTGGCAAACAAACGCCGCCGGTCTCTATGGCCACAAAGGCGATCAGCATGACGCGCCGGTCGATCCGAATTTCTTCGGTACCGGCCGTTGCGTCACAGACGCCGACGGTCGTTACAAATTCGTGACGATCCGCCCTGGGGCTTACCCAATCGTCCGATTGGGCAATCGTTGGCGGCCCGCGCATATTCACTACTCGATCACTGGCGGCAGCTTCGCGCAACGTCTGATAACGCAATGTTATTTCCCGGGTGACCCCTTACAGGGGGAGGATTTCGTCTATCAAGCGGTGACCAACAAAGCGGCGCGCGAACGATTGATCGTAAAATACGCGCCCGATCATTCGATTTTGGGCTATGCGGCGGGGCAGTCATTCGACATTGTGTTACGCGGCCGTAACGCCACTCCGATGGGGCATTGAGAAATGGCGAAGCAAACAGCCTCGAACACGATTGGCCCATTTTTTCATCACATCATGACGCCGGAAGGCCATGACCTTAAAGGCGTGACGGATAATCATCTGGCAGGCAAGAAAACCAAGGGCGAACATATCCGTGTCGAAGGCCGTATTCTCGATGCGGAAGGCAAACCGTTGCGGGCCGCGATGTTAGAAATTTGGCAGGCGAATGCCGCCGGGCGCTATAATTCTCCCACGGACGACCGCGATGATATCAAATTAGATAAGAAATTCAGTGGTTTCGGGCGTGTCTCTTCGGGTGGCAAAGGTAAGTTCGAATTCGAAACGGTTAAGCCGGGCTCAATTCCCAGCGCTGGAAATGCACCGCAAGCGCCTCATATCAATTTAGCCCTCTTCGCGGCGGCGATTCACTCGCATTTGTTCACGCGGCTGTATTTCTCCGACGAGGTGGAAGCGAATGAGATCGATCCAGTGTTGTCGTCCGTGGGCGACACACGCCGGGATACATTGATCGCTAGGCGCAAAAAGACCAAGAATGGCATCGTATATCGTTTCGATGTCAAATTGGGTGGTGAAGGCGAGACCGTTTTCTTCGATGTGTGATGTGAAGACGGTGGAAATTATCATACGTGGATGTTGCGGGAGGAAGTTGCGATGAGTGAGAAACCGGATTTGGTTTTACAGGGCGGCCGGGTGATCGATCCGGCACAGGGGATAGATGGCGTGATGGATGTCGCCATTTCGGGCGGCAAGATTGCGGCGCTCGGCAGTGAATTGTCGGGATCGGAGAATATCGATGTCTCCGGGCGTCTCGTCATTCCGGGCATGATCGACACCCACGCCCATGTTTTCGAGCATATCGGCGGCCCGTTCGGG
>JABJCS010000458.1 GCA_018665505.1 Alphaproteobacteria bacterium | reverse complement strand
TCACCACCGATGACTTTGGAGAGCAATCGCTCCGTGCTTTCCGGCGTGCCGACGAGCGAGCCGGTTGAAGATATCTGTTCAGCAAACTCCACATAAAGCTGTTCGACAATCTCGGAGCTGGCCGCGCCAAGGTTCGCCATGCCCTGAGAGATCTCGCGAATTTCCTCGTCGCCCATGTTTTCGAACATTTGGGCGGCGTGTTCCTCGCTCAGCGACAACATAAACATGGCCGCTTTTTCGATGCCGCTTAGACTCCGATAGTCAGTGCGAACGCGCATGGCTCACCTTTCGAACCGCCAAATACCCCATCCGTGAGGGTAATCGATTACTCAAATGACCAAAGTAAACAGCAAGTTATTGGAAATGTAAGTGTATTCCACCTGCCGACTATTAGCCTTTCAAGGCATTATTTAGCCTAGTAAACGCCTTTTTAGACTCCGGCGTCAAAGACAATCGACAAACGTAAAAACGGTTCAGGTGTCAAAAACGATCACGTTTCTCGCGACTTCACCGGTTTTGAGTGCGTCCAGCGCTTCGTTGACCTGCTCCAATTTGATGTGCCCGGAGAGCATATCGTCCAACTTCAAGCGACCCGACATATAGAAATCCACATAACGCGGCATATCGACCCGGAAGCGGTTTGAGCCCATGGCGCAGCCCAGCAATTTCTTTTCCTGCAGAAAATCAGCGGCGTGAATTTCGATCTTCATGCCATATGGCACCATACCGATGACGGTCGCGGCGCCGCCCGGGCGCAACATTTCGAACGCCTGTTCCGTGGTTTGTTTCAAGCCGATGGCTTCGAAGGAATAATGCACACCACCACCAGTCATTTCCTTGATTTGCTCCACCGGGTCGCCTTGCGTCGCGTCGACCACGTCGGTCGCGCCGAATTGCTTGGCGAGGTTGAGCTTACTGCCGACCCTGTCGACCGCGATGATGCGTCCGGCCCCGGCGATGAAAGCGCCGTTGATGCAAGATAGGCCCACGCCGCCACAGCCGATCACGGCAACGGTGGAGCCGACTTCGACCTTGGCCGTGTTATGAACCGCGCCGACGCCAGTGGTGACGCCACAGCCGATCAAGGCGGCCTTGTCCAAGGGCATATCTTGGCGAACCTTCACCAAGGCATGTTCGTGGATCAGCATTTGTTCGGCGAAGGAGGAGAGATTGGCGAATTGAGAGACTGGCCGCTCTGCTTGGATGAGGCGCGACGGTTGATCCTTCCGTCGTCGTGTCTCACGACCGTCACAGATCGAAGGATGCCCCGTGGTGCAGGCTTCGCAATGGCCGCAAAATGCGGAGAGACAAGTGATGACATGATCACCCGGCTTCACATAGGTGACGTCGGACCCTACTTGCTCGACAATTCCTGCTGATTCATGACCCAGTACCACCGGCATACGATACGGATAGAGCCCTTCGACGAAATGCAGGTCGCTGTGACAGACGCCCGCCGCCGCCGTGCGCACTAAAACTTCGCGTGGTCCCGGCTTGTCGATGGTGACGTCCTCTATGACGAGCGGTTGTCCCACTTCGTGTAATACGGCGGCTTTCATGATGCGGCTCCCTATGCGTTTTATTTAGCAGTAATTGTGATGCTTTGGCGTCGGTAATCAAACGTTTATCGCGCCTGCAAATGCTCTTCGAACCAGGGGACGGTCTCGCCCATAACGCCATCGAAGGCGGGCGGGACATAGACTTCGTAATGTCCGACGCCGGGCAAGGTGACCATCTTCTTTGGTTGGCCCGCTTTCTCGTACAGGGATTGGCAATCTTCCGGCGGGACCAATCTGTCGTCGCCACCGGCGATCAACAACAGCGGTCGCGGTGATATCTTGTCGACCACCCATTCCGGATGGAATTGCATCGTCTCATCGATGTATTCCAATGGCAGTTCGCTCAAGGCGTTCGGGTTGTTGGCGCGCGCAGCCGAGGCTAATGCCGCCGATTGCCGGTCTGGCAGCAGAATATCGTCGCGAGGTGCCATTTCCGAGACACCGCTGACGACGCGTTGCTCGCGGTCCTTTTTCGATATCTCCAACAGGTCGACCCATTCGTCGGGACGGCGCACGCTGCGCATCCAGCGGGCTCCGTGTCCCATGCCAACCACGCCGACGGTGCATTTTACGCGCTCGTCATGAGCCGCGACCCAGACCACGGTGGCGCAGCCGTAGCTGGTGCCGTAGATGCCAATGCGGTCTTCGTCGACCTCTGGTTGGATCTGCAAGAAGGTCATCGCCGATTGCACGTCCGCGACCCGGCTATAGGGAGCGAGGCGCGTGCGGGCGCCTTCGCTCTCGCCCCAGCCCTTATAGTCGAAGGTCATGACCATGTATCCGGCTTCGTTTAGAACCCGCGCATTATCCGGCAGGTAGAGGTCCTTCACTCCGGTATAGCCGTGACAGAGTACGACTCCCGCGCGTTGCTCGCCGTCCTTCATGTCGTCCGGATAGTACAGATCGCCGTCGAGCTTTACGCCCTCGCTATAGAATGAAATGTTTTTCTTCATCACCTACCTCCCGTGTTGATCAGGCCAGAAGCGCGCACCTTCACGCGCATATCCACCGCCGAGCCCGACCGGCGTGCCGTCCGCCCGCCAGCAGGATGCGCCGGTCATTCGGCCCTCTGTATCGAATTCGATGGCATTCATACCGCCGCCCACATGGGGGACTCGGGTTAGATCGTGGCCCTTGGCGGCGAGCGCGGTTTCAACGTCCGCCGGGAAATCATCCTCGATCTCGACACCGTGGCCTTGCGTCCAAATGCGCGGGGCCTCGACCATCTGCTGCAGCGACATGCCGTGATCGATTTTGTTGACGAGCGCCTGCATGGCGGCGCCGAAGATGCGCAACCCTCCCGGCAATCCCAAGGCGAGGATCGGTTTCCCGTCACGCACCGCCATGACCGGCGACATCGATGTGGTGACCCGTTTGCCGGGCGCGATGGAGAGAGCGTTACCCGGATGAGGGTCGAAGACATGCATGTAGTTGTTCGGCACGATACCGGTGCCAGGGATCATGATGCGCGCGCCGAAGGTCGCATTGATGGTCTGTGTCGCGGCGACGACATTACCGTCACCATCGGCCACCGTGATATGGGTGGTGTTGGGAGATTCCGGCAGCGCCACCCCGGCGGACCACTTTTGCGCGCGTGTGGGGTCGATATCGGGACGGCGCTCATCCGCATAAGATTTTGAGAGCAGGCGGTCGACGGGCACATCGACAAAATCCGGGTCTGCTGTCGCGACCTTGCGGTCGGCGAACGCGATCTTCAGCACTTCGAGAATGAGGTGCAGAGACTCGGTCGAACCGAAACCCATCGCACCAATGTCGAAACCTTCCAACAGGTTCAGCATCTGGATGACATGGACGCCGCCCGACGATGGCGGCGGTGGGCCAACGATCTCGACGCCGCGATAAGTGCCGCGCACAACGTCGCGCTCGATGGTTCGATAGGCGGTGAGATCTTCCATTGCAAGCAATCCACCGGTCTTCGCCATGTGATCGGCGATGGCTTGTCCGACCGCGCCGCCATAGAGCGCATCCGGTCCTTCCTTGGCAATGGTCCGTAAGGTCTCGGCATAATCCGGGGTCGCGAGCCGCGTGCCCGCCGGGACCGGTTTGCCGTCGTCGAGATAGACGGCGGAGATGGTAGGGTCGAGGATCAGTCCTGGCAGTGCTTCGTCGATGCATTCCGAAAGATAAGGGGTCACGGTGAAGCCACGGCTTGAATGGCGGATCGCCGGTTCCATGATATC
>JABJCS010000457.1 GCA_018665505.1 Alphaproteobacteria bacterium | reverse complement strand
GACCCGCGCGAATTCTTGTTTCGCCTTCTTTACCCAGGCGTCGAACTCCGCCGGGGGCACGGCTTTCACCATGATCGGCATATAGGCGTGATTAACGCCACAAAGTTCCGAACAGAAGCCGTAATAGGTTCCAGCCCGATCAATCTGCACCCAGGTCTCGTTCAACCGGCCGGGCGTGGTATCGATCTTCACGCCGAACGAGGACATCGACCAGTTGTGAATAACGTCAGCGGAAGCGAACAACAGCCTAATTTTCTTACCGACTGGCAGAACAACGGGATTATCCGTATCCATCAATCGCTTCTGACCCGGCTTCAATTCCGCTTCCGGCACCATATTAGCGTCAAAAGTGAAATTGCCGTAATCCGGGTACTGATATTCCCAATACCATTGATGCCCGATGACCTTCAGCGTCATATCGCCGTCTTCGACCTTATCGGAAAAATATAACAGCTTCATCGAGGGGATGGCGATTGCCACCAAAATAAGCACCGGAACAACGGTCCAAGCGATTTCAAGCAGCGCGTGATGCGTTGTCTTCGACGGCGTCGGATTGCGGCTCTCGCGAAACCGAATACTGGCATACATCAACAAGCCTAAAACGAAAACCGTAATGACCGTGATGACAATCAACAGGGCGTCATGCAACTCAGCAATCATAGCTGCCGTCGGCGAGGCCGCCGGCTGTAGCCCCATTTGCCATGGGGTTGGTTCGCTAGCCCAAGCCTGTCCGGCGAAGATCGCCAATAACAGGACGGAAACAGTAACGAGAAACCTATTCACCCTGTACTCTCCCACATCCACCCGCCGCCAGGATCAGATTTCAGGTGTCGCCACCCTCGCACTCCCCGCTCGGCGCATTTTCAAAACTCTAACGCAGACATGCCATAATCTACGGTCAAACCCACCGGTGGCAATATCTAACGCCATGCAATAGCACGCCTTTATAACAGTCGTGCCAGGACATGGCGTCCATCGCGACACTATGTCGCAAAAACAATGGAATTGCCATGCCTTAGGAGATGATCGTGATTTCCCACGGCATTCTCTCTCGGCAATAATATGCGTGCCGTCATTCCGAAAGTTTTATAATGTACACCTGTTAATGAGGGGACTCGACGATCATATGCGATATCTATTGCGATTGACCCGACTGTGCTAATGTCCGTACAAGACAGCATCCGGTCAGTTCATTCGCCTATTAAACGCACCGGTCGCTTTATTTGGGCAACATAGTATGGATAACTCGGCATGACCGATCTGACGAAAACGGATGAGCTGTTCTTCACGCGGGGCGACCTGGATCGCGGGCGGATCGAGTCCCTGGCCGGAGAGGCACTTTCCGGTGCCGATGACGGTGAACTCTATCTCGAATATTGCCAATCCGAGAGCATCTCTTTCGACGATGGTCGTATTCGCAGTGCCAGTTTCGACACGACGCAAGGTTTCGGATTGCGGGCGATCTCCGGCGAAGCGACGGGTTACGCGCATTCCTCCGAACTTTCCGAGGCCGCGATCAAGCGTGCCGGCGAAACAGTGCAAGCCGTACGTGCCGGACATGGCGGTACCCATGCAGACGCGCCCGTCGGCACAAATGCTAATCTGTACACCGAGACCAATCCCCTTGGTGAAGTCGCCTTCGAGGACAAGGTCGCGCTCCTCAGTGAGATTGACGGCTATCTGCGCGCCAAAGATCCCCGTGTCGGCCAAGTCATGGCAAGCATCTCAGGTGAATGGCAGGCCATCCAAATTATCCGCCCTGACGGCTACCGTGCGGCGGATATACGCCCGTTGGTTCGCCTGAACGTCGCCGTCATCGCCCAAGACGGCGAGCGTATGGAAAGCGGCAGTTTCGGCGCTGGCGGTCGCACCGGATATGGCGATCATTTCGCGCCGGAGACATGGCAAGAATATGCCGACGAAGCCTTGCGGCAGGCACTGATCAACCTGGAATCGGTCCCGGCACCGGCCGGTGAGATGACTGTGGTGCTCGGCCCCGGATGGCCCGGTATCCTGTTGCACGAAGCGATTGGGCACGGCCTTGAAGGCGATTTCAATCGCAAGAAGACATCGGCCTTTGCCGGTTTGATGGGCAAGCAGATTGCCTCTCGCGGGGTTACGGTCATAGATGACGGCACCATAGGTGACCGTCGTGGTTCTATTTCCATTGATGATGAAGGAACGCCGGGCCAGTGCACCACATTGATCGAAGACGGTATTTTGACGGGATATCTTCATGACCGTCTCAATGCTCGTCTGATGGGTACCCAATCGACTGGGAATGGCCGCCGCCAGAGCTATGCTCATTCCCCCATCCCGCGCATGACCAACACCAT
>JABJCS010000456.1 GCA_018665505.1 Alphaproteobacteria bacterium | reverse complement strand
TTCACAATACCAATAACCCCGACGACCTTAATAAGGACGAGGCTGTGGATGTAGGCCTCGTCGGAGATACGCGCCTGACCGTTGAAGCTCTGATTGCTTGCATCAAAGAAAGGACCGATAACAGAGGCTCGGGTGACAGACATCAGATCGAGGCGGAAGTCGCCGCAGTTAGGGCGACGTGGATGGCGGAATGGTCGCCAATCCTCAACTCGGATGAAGAGCCTATTAACTACTACAGGGTGATTCAGGCCTTAAATGAAACTCTCGACCCCGAAAACAGCATCGTCACTCATGACGCTGGAGCGCCTCGCGACTCCATCGTGCCGTTCTACACAGCGACTAAGCCCCATAGCTATGTCGGCTGGGGAAAGACGACACATTTGGGTTTCGGTATTCCGCTAATGATCGGGGCGAAAATGGCTGAGCCGGACAAGTTTTGTTTAAATCTAATGGGCGATGGCGCATTTGGGATGTCTGGCACGGACATCGAGACGGCGGCCCGCTCTGGCGCGGCCATTACCACCGTGCTGCTAAACAACAGTGCAATGGCAACTTATTCCGGCCCCACACAAGGCACCATTGGAGCCGAGGCGCGGGAGCAATATGGAGTCTCCACCATGCAGGGGGACTATGGGAAAATTGCCGAAGGCATGGGTGCCGTCGGCCTGCACGTCAGTAAAACCTCTGAGCTTGCGCCCGCCTTAAAGGAAGCTCAGCGCCTCAATGCGAGCGGGCGCACTGTCCTAATCGACGTGCAAGCTAATGTGGAAGATCGCCGCTCACGTTTCTAACAAGTAATGCGGAAATTGAAACCTGGGCTGTGAATTTCGAGCAGTGTCGGCGCAAATTCGCTTGAGCGGTGGGGTAGCTACCGCGTTTCGCCTTTAATCGCGCTTCGCATGCGTACGGCGGTCACAGCGCCTGCCAAGGCGTCCCAGCCGGAGGTGTGACCGATGGCCACCGCGCGTTCTATGGCGGATCGAATGTCTTCCCCGCGTCCACATAGGATAGCTGAGAGTGCCTCATGCAGGGCGGCGGAGCCGTATCCTTCGGCGGCGGATTGTAAATGGGCGCGAGAGACGGCATTTGTCGCGGTGACCGCATGCGGCGCCGCGACGCGCCATATATTTTTGGCGATCCTACCGTCTCCTATGCCATGAAAGGCAATCATCATGCCGCCAATAAAATCGTCACCGGAGGGCGTCAATCCGGGGCCTAAGCCCAATAGCCGGCTGGGCCAATCCGGGTCGGGACGCATATCCAACAGCCAATGGCTGAGATCATCAATTGGTGCTGCCGCGTAAGCGCAAATTGAGCGGTTGTCGAATTGAGGGCGCGGCATTTGAACGAACCGGCCAAGACCCTCGTCAGGCGACAGGCATTCGCCAACCTCGGATACCGCTGCGAGGCCCGCCTCCAGGCTTGCCGCTGTCCAGGTCGCGGGGACTGGAGCCGGTGACCACCGGGTTGCCGTTCCGGTGTGGAAGACAAACCGGTTCCCAACCCGGAATTGGTCATTTGATATCTGGACTTTGTCGCCTATCCGGATGCCGCTGGCCGGCCAATTCACCGATGCAGGAATATTCGTCACGAGATTGAGTGAAGATGTGTGCATGGATGCATGGCCCAAACACATCAGTCCTTCGTCGATTTCTATATAAAAGCTACTATCAAAGAGCGCTGAAACACACCCTGTTCCATGGCAGTTCAGAAGGGGTGCCGCCTGGCATCCGACCTCCCGGACGACGTATTCGAATGAAGCTTCAGTGCCGTGTGTCACCGCAATGCTTCATTGGCCGGATCGAAGGCAGGCGAGTGCCAGTCCCGCCGCATCCGCGTTGGTGGGCGCGACCAGAACACCTGCCGCCTCGAGTTTGGCAATTTGCGCTTTGCGGTTTTGCGGGTCGTCGTCGGTACCGGTGACTGAGGCGACGACCACCGGGGGCTTGGTCTCTGTGGCCTCCAGGCAGCGCGCCACGTGTCCTGCCGGGTCTTCATGAGAGCCGTATCCGAGTACAATATCGAGCAATATGAGGCCCGTATCCGGTTCCACTAAAGCCTTCGTAAGGACATCGTCGCGGACCGTCGGATCGATCATTGGATGCGGACGTCCGCGTGTGAACTCGTCGGCGCCGAGATCGATCATCGTGTGACCTTGGGTGTCATCGCTGAGGGGCGCCACGCCGGGTAAGGGCGCGTTCGAGACGATGCTTACACCGGCAGCGCGAAACACCACTTGCGCCTCGGCCGCGAGAGTACCGCCGCAGAACAGGCCTTTCACCAGAGCGCGACCGGCCGGCAGTGGTTTGGCACTCGCGACAACGTCCCTGTCGGAGAGGCTGTTCCCGGACGCGGCGCTTACAGCGGCTTCCTTCAGTGTGGCGACTTGCGTTGCATTCTTCGGAAGGTCAATTGAATCGCCGCCGATCAGGCAGAGTGTGAATGACTTCGAACTCTTCGCGATCCGTGTCGAGAGTTTCGCGACAACGCTGGAAGCCGGTGGCTTCGAGATGATGACGATGTGGCGGGTGTCTGGGTCGGTCTCCAGGGCGTCGATGGCCATGAGCGACGTGATGCCGCCGATTGCCTCGCTGAGATCGCGCCCGCCGACGCCGATGGCGTGCGACACGCCGCCGCCGAACTGCGAGATGAGACAGGACACTTCCTGCAAGCCAGTGCCGGAAGCCCCGATGATTCCGATATCACCGCGTGCGACCACATTGGCGAAGGCCAGAGGCACGCCGCCAATGATTGCCGTACCGCAATCGGGGCCCATGACGAGTAAGCCGCGTTCCTTGGCTTCTTGTTTGAGCGAGAGTTCGTCTTCGATCGTCACGTTATCGCTGAAAATCATAACGTTGAGGCCACGGCGGAGCGATTTGCGCGCCTCCGCGGCGGCAAAATCGCCAGGAACGGAAATCATCGCCAAGTTGCTCTCCGGGTGCGCGGTGACCGCGGCGCGAACGGACCGGGGATGCCAGACGGACGCGCTGTCGCCAGTTCTCTTGGGTGCGGTGAGGAGTTCGGTGGCTGCGGAAAGAGCGTCGGCCGCGGTGGATGCATTGGTGGCGCGAATGCCGAGGATGAGGTCGCCGCCAGTAGCGGCCTCCCCCTCCGTCGCCATCAATCCAGCATCTGACATGATGACCTTGTTCGCGGGTGTGCCCATCATCAGCGCGGCTTCTTCCACGCCCGGCAGCGCGGCGACGTTTCGCGAAATACGCATGAGGGCGACCGAATCGAGGAAGAATCCTCGCCGCAGGTCATTGACGATTGTGCTCATGAGACTCCCAATCGGTCGGCCAAGGCGTAAAGCGCCTGCTCGAAACATGCCATCGGCGCTTTTACCACTCCGGCGCCGACCTGACCGACGCCTGGCTTCTTATGGGCAATGCCGGTGTTAATCGTGGGGACGATGCCGGTCTCGATCACCAGACGGATATCAATGCCTGTCGGCACCCCTTGGTAGTCGAGTGCGGGAATGGTCCATTCCGGATTCTCGGCCAATGTAATTTCGGCCATGGCGCGGGTTGTAAGCGCGGCTTCCGAGGCGGCCCCAGCGCCGACGAACCCGGCGACGGCGGGGGCGGCTGCCATGGCAAATCCGCCGAGGCCGATGGTCTCGACAATTGTCGAATCCCCCATATCTGGATTGGCGTCATCGGCAGTGAAGCCCGGAAAGTAGAGTCCCTCCGGCATTTCCACCGGCGCCGTGAACCATTCGTCGCCGGTCCCGCTGACCAGGATGCCGAAGTCGGTACCGTTGCGGCTCATCGCGGTGACCACGCTCGACCCTTCGATATCGCGAACCGGGTCCATGATCGCCTTGCCCATGACCATCGCGATATTCAGGAAAAACTGATCGTTTCCACCCATGAACGCGAGCGCCTTCGAGAGGGCGGCGCTGTCGGAGACGGTCTCCGCCAGAGCGGGTGCTATGGCGCGTAACAGCAGACTGGAACAACCGACATTGCGCTGATGCATCTCATCGCCCATGGAAAGTCCGCGCGCGACAATATCCTTTAGTGGCAAGCCTCCCATATGACGGAGTGCTCCGCCCAGCACGGGCCCGAAAGCGTCGCGCAGCCAGCGTAACCGATCCAGTACTTCTGCGTCGTTGCCGCCGAACCGCATGACCTTGCCGAGGCCCTCGTTGACGGCGCAATAGGCCTTGTTTCCGTATGTTCGGTTCTCGACCACCAGCATCGGTTGGTTGAGTGTTGTCATCCCGGTCATCGGGCCGACGGCATTGAAATGATGGTTGGGATGAAAGTCGAACGCGCCGTCTCCGGCCATACGTTCGGCCTCCGCCAGATCCGTCGCCCAACCCTCGAAAACCGCAATCCCCGCGATGGCGCCGCGCATAGGGCCACACATACGCTCCCAGCCGATGGGCGGGCCCGCATGCAGGATCATCTTGTCCCGGAGTTCGGGAATGGCTTCGTGCGCCGGTACGACGTCAATCAATACCGGTGTCCCGGAGAGCATGCGCTCAAGTGCTTGTTGGTTAGCGGCTTCAATTTTTTCCATCGGCCCTGATCCTCCGTTAGGACCCGAGCTTCGAGAGGAGCGCGGCTAATTCCGGATTACCGCCGGCCGGTGGCGCCCAGTCGACATGGACGACCGATACACCTTGCGCTTCTAACTCACTGGCGAAACCATCGAGGCCGATATTCACGACCTTGGGTGGGCCGGAAAGCAGATTGGTGGGGTCGTCCTGGTTCATGAAAACTCTCCAAAGGTCGGTGGTGTCGCAGGCTAACCAGTCTGAACGGGCAGGGAAAGACACCCTAATCGTACAAACCGGCGACCGCGTTTTGCGGAGTCGTCGAGGGACGATGCATCGCGATTACGGCCTGTGCCTGATCCTTCCGGTTGAACTGCAACAATGTCCACGCCAAGGCGAACTCGATAAGATCGCGTTGTGCGCGGCTGCCGCCGATTCTGGCATGGTCGGCCATCGCTGATGTAAGGTGATCGTTGGCGTCGGCCCAGTGCTCCGATGCCATGGCTTGGAACCCCCGCGCAATGGTACTGACGAGTTCGCCTGCGGGCCCTTTGGCGTCGGCGATGATCTTGGCGACCGCATCGCGGTTTCCGGCCAGGGCGTGTGCCAGGGCGGCATGCACATCGGCGAACGCCAAACCGAGCTCCGGGAAGTGCGCCAAGGCAAAGTCGCTGACTGTTTGCCATCGCTCAAGCGCGACGTCGATACCGGCCATGGCGGCCCGGAATAAAATCGCCGTTGTGTCCGTCACCACATTGAGGGGCGGGCTGATGCCGGCTCCGGGCTTGATGTCGGTATCGATGATCTGCCACATCATTTCCTCATCCCGTCGCTCAAGCGCCCAAAGGGCAACATGCCAGGCGACATGACAGTGGAGAAGTCCGTCTCTTGGATACTCCCGCCGCCAATCGGCGAGATAGTCGAACCCGGCGGCGGGTTCGCCGTTTTCGTAATACAGGTGGGCGCGGATATGAGCGCCCTGGGCGCTTCGGGGATTGATGCTCAAGGATTGTTCGATGGCAGTTTCCGCCCGCGCCGTCTGCCCGGCTTCGATTTGCGCGAAGGCGTGTTGGCTCAGGAACCACCAATCGTCACCGTAATGTGGCGCGAGAGATATTGTGAAGGCCAATTGCTCGAATTCCCGGCCCGGCAAACCGCTGAAGCCGATGAGGCCGAAGACGCCCATGCAGGTTTGCGCCATTATGACATCGCGCGGGTATTCCATCAGATGCGCACGTATCAATTCGTAAGCCGGTCCGGCCTGCCCGTCGAGCAGTCTACCGATAGCGTCTATCTGCGCAGCTTCGCGCGGTGTCACACCGGTTGCCGCGTCCCGAGCCTTTTGTAGAGAGGGGCCGATTCGTTCACGGTCGCCGCGCATCTGGTGGGATCGGGCGAGGGCCAAATGCGCTAACGCGAAATTTTCATCCTCATCAATTGCGCGCTGGAATGTTGCGTCGACGCCGCTATCGGCCGCCAAAAAGCGATCGACGGCATCGATATAAAGATCGGCTGCAGTTTGCGAATTAGTTGAAAGGTCATTTCCGTAGCGATCTTTAATCACAAGCTCGTCCTCTTTATTTTTCGCAATTTATTAAGGGGGCTGTCCCAGATAACTAGCCCATATTTGTTCTAACCCATTGCCTTAGCTGCGATAATTGGGCTGATGGGTCACTGTTGTTAAAACGCCACTCGCACTCCTTTAAGAATAGGCCGAAATGGGCCTTTGGAACACCGTT
>JABJCS010000455.1 GCA_018665505.1 Alphaproteobacteria bacterium | reverse complement strand
GCCGGAATCGAGGATTTCGTGAAAGCATTGCGAGAATTACCGCATCAACCGAAGCCATCCTCTGCGATGCTTCCCGGTTTCATGGATGGCGTTGAGAATGTCGGCAAGCTCGCGGGGCGGCATTTCCATCCTAATGTGGATCGCCAATTGTCGCTCGTCGAAACCGGCGGATAGGGCAGGGGTGTGACGGATACGATTGTCTTCGTGCTCAAGGGCTATCCGCGGCTTTCGGAAACCTTTATCGCGCAGGAAATCGCGGCGCTCGAGAGCCGCGGCGTTCCTATTAACATAGTTTCTCTCCGGCATCCGACGGATAAGGAGCGGCACCCTATTCACAACGAGATCACGGCACCGGTGCGGTACTCGCCGGAATATCTGCATCATGAACCGTTGCGGGTTTTTCGAGCGTGGCTGCGCCAGCGTAAGCATCCGAATTTCCGCAAGGCGATGGCCACTTGGTGGCGTGATTTCAAGCGCGGCCCGTTCCGCAACCGATTGCGACACTTCGGCCAAGCGATCGTTCTGGTGGATGAGCTTGAAGAGGGCTGCAGACATCTACACGCGCACTTTCTTCACACGCCGGCATCGGTCACACGTTATGCGTCGCTCCTTAGCGGATTGAGCTGGAGCTGTTCGGCACATGCCAAAGATATTTGGACCACACCGGACTGGGAGAAGGCGGAGAAGCTTGGAGAGATGGACTGGCTGGTCACGTGTACCGAAGTCGGGCGCGCGCATTTAGCAGCCCTGGCACCCGAGAAGGACCGAGTTGAGCTGGTTTATCACGGACTTGATTTCGACCGTTTCGCGGAATTGGAACGCCCCGCGACTCGTAAGGACGGTAGTAACGCAGCCGATCCGCTGACGATCTTGTCTGTCGGACGGGCCGTGCCGAAAAAGGGCTACGACGTGTTGTTGCGGGCTTTGAGCCACCTGCCGAAAGAACTGCATTGGCGTTTCGAGCATATCGGCGGCGGTATGGTCCTGGATGCATTGCAGGAACAAGCGAAGAAATTGGGTATAGACGACAAGGTCGTCTGGCACGGAGCACAGGCGCAGACAGCCGTGCTGTCCGCGTGTCGGGACGCCGATATTTTTGTTCTGGCGAGCCGCATCGCGGAAAATGGAGACCGTGACGGACTGCCGAACGTCTTGCTCGAAGCCCAAAGCCAAGGCCTGCCGTGTGTGTCGACCCGTGTCTCGGCCATCCCTGAATTGATCCTGGATGGAGAGACAGGTTTGCTTGTCCCGCAAGAAGATGAAACCGCTCTGGCCGGGGCGTTGGAGGCATTGATTACTGATCCGCCACTCCGTCATCGTTTAGGCCAAGCCGGTTTCAATCGGGTCCGGGACGAGTTCTCTCATGAAGCGGGAGCTGAGCGGATTGCCGGTAAATTTGGGCTATCCAAGGAGCGCACGGCCTCCCTTCGGGAGAGCGCTTGAGCAGCGGATAGGAGTAATCAAGCGCCGTGACCTCACGCAACTCCCGCGTTTTCTTTTACGTGCAGCATCTTTTGGGTATTGGCCATTTGCGCCGAGCGGCGATTTTATGCCGCGCTCTGTCGGAGGATGGATTTGATGTGACATTGGCGATGGGTGGGCGGCCCGTCGGTGGTATGGATATCGGTGGCGCAGAGCTATTGGCCCTACCGCCGCTTCATATCGGTGCCGATGGTTTCCACGATCTGGTCGACGTTAACGACGTGCCGGTCGACGCGGTGTGGAAAGACAACCGCCGAGACTTGCTACGCGATGCCATCGCGGAACGGTCGCCCGACATTCTGATCACGGAAGCTTTTCCATTCGGGCGCCGGCAAATGCGATTCGAGCTGATACCGATATTAGAAAGCGCGAAGAGTGCTATCCCACGACCGCTAATCATTTGTTCCGTACGGGACATCCTTAAATCTAGTCGAAAACCGGGGAGAGCCGAAGAAACCCGGGCACTCATTGCGGACTACTACGATTTGGTGCTTGTGCACGGCGACGCATCCTTCGCGCGGTTGGAGGAAACTTTTCCGGAAGCGGGCGCCTTTGCGCCGAAACTCCGATATACGGGGGTTGTCGCCGAAGGCTCCGGGATTCAGCTGCCCGCCGGCGAAGCGGAGGTGTTAATCTCGGCCGGAGGAGGTGCCGTCGGCATCGACCTCTTCAAGACGGCAATTGCGGCACGGCCTCTGAGCCGCCTAGCAGGTTTGCAGTGGCGATTGCTCGTCGGACCGAATGTGGCGGAGGCCATTTTCAGCGCGCTGTCCGAGCAGGCCTCGGATGGCGTCACGGTGGAGCGATATCGGATCGATTTTCGCACGCTATTGGCGGGTGCCGCCGTATCCGTCTCGCAGGCGGGGTACAATACGGTGGCCGATATTTTGTCGACTAATACGCCCGCGGTTCTGGTGCCCTTTGATACGGATGGCGAAGATGAACAGCCTCGCCGCGCGCAAAAATTAGCGCAAGCGGGGCGGGCTGAAACGATTGCATCGTCCCATCTGACGCCACAGCGCCTGGCCGATGCCATCGATCGAGTGGCCATCAGGACGCCGTCGACTGAATTTGTGCTGGATATGGACGGGGCGACAAATACCGTCGCCATTTTGCGCCGAGCATTGGAGCGCCGCGATTGATAGCGCGCTATTTACGCCCGATGAGCATGAACCGCGTGTATTTGTCGAATTCCAGCGCGCCCTCGAACAATGTGGTCGAGAGTGGCGCTTGGCGCTTGAAGGCCGCAAGGTCGGGGACACTGTTGACGTGCTCGGGTTCGGAGAAATAGTCGTTCGACTGCAGAACCAGTAGGGTGTCGTTCGGCAATGCGGCGAACCAATCGTCGAAATCATCCAAATGCTCGCAGCTGGTATTGATGAGAATGTCGGGTAACTTCAGCGATAAGGTGTCAATTCGGACGCCGTCCGACACGTATTGCAGGTCGAGGATATCCGCGGTGATTGGCTCGAACAGTCCGCGTTCGACATTGGTGGCATTGAGGCTGTTGGCAATGGGCGCGCATGTGGGATCAAGATCGAAACTCGTGATCCGTTCGATTTCGAAGCGTGGATCGTGAATGAAAAGCGCTGCGAGAACACCGTACCAACCGCCAAGGATGTGGACTTTGCCCAATGCCGCGCCGTGACAATCGAAGAGGGTGTCCAAGAGCCAAAGCTTCGACGCGGTTTGCCGTCGATTAAGGGCATTTCCGAGTTCCGAGACAGGAAACTTTAAGGCCGTGTTTCGGATGTCCGTGATGAAGCGGCTTTCGTAGAAAAGTGAAAGCCCATCCAAGAGATCCTTATAAAATTGATCCTTTTTCAGCATGAAAAATGGGGTCCTGCCGACGCAAAAAAAAATCAGTGATCTACCCATGTCCGCCTTACCGTTTGGCTACAGGGTGCCCAATCGAGTGCGTGAATTCAAAGCCAACCTGCTTAAATCGGGCTGCACTTCTCATCCGTCGTGGATTTGTGGTTGCGCTGGCTGGGCTTATCTTATGCCGCGTTTTGGAATTGTGCGGTCATGTCGTAAAGACGATCGCTCATGATCCTAGCTATATGCGCGGAGAAATGAGGGCTGCCTTCAAGCAGCTCAAGAAATAATTCCTTTTTCAATTCCAAGACAATGACATTGGTCTCCGCCCTAACTGTTGCGGAGCGCGGTTTTGTGCTCAACAATGCCATATCACCAACTAACTCGTTCTGTTTTAAGTTATTGACGACTAGCTCTTCGTCTCCCTCGCCAATCACAATATCGACCGCTCCTTCAAGGATTACATATGCAGCAGTGCCTGCATCACCTTGACGGAATAAGTCTTCGCCTTTTGTGTAGGTTAAACGTTCACTTGTAAATGCCAGCAGCTTCAACTTAGACGCATCCATCTCAGAGAAGAGTGGGACTTGAGCCAATGCGGAAGTCTCTGCATTAAGGATAGTACTACTATCTTCAATTTCCTGTTCGGATGATGTCACCGTTGCCACTTCAGGCGTTACTTGATCCGATATCCGCTCCTCAATCCGCCCATTCCGTATGACTAATATTTGGTCAAATGCATTCTCTTCAGGCATCTCACTATCGATCCAAATAATTGTCGTGTTGGGTAGAAGTTCGAAAATATTTTGGCGGATACGGTCTCGTGCTTCGCGATCTTGGGCATTAAGAGCTTCGTTAATGACTAATATATCAGGTCTCTTAATGATACTTCTAAGCAAGGCGATGCATTGGCGCGCTGCTAATGGGATGCGGCGTCCGCCAATACCAACTGTGAAATCAGCTGCTGCGAGCACTATTTCGGCGGTCAGGTTCATTTCATTTAATACCTCGCGCAGAATTTGATCTACTTTCTCTTCTGCCTGAGGGCGTCCCGCATTAATTCTGCCCATGATCAAGTTGGATCGCAGCGGAAGCTTTGAATTGAATTCCTTTGGATCAAAAAAAGAAATTGAGTTTTTATTTTCTTCAGGCAATTGCAAACGGAATTTACACCGTGCTTCAAGGATACTTGCCTGCACATCCTCATTAATATGTCCGAGACGGTGGCGTTCGACGATTAGATGAAAGGTTAGAGAAATCACCTGAGCATTGTCTTCAGCAACCAATGTTTCTGCGCCTTCACGTTTTGCAATCGCGACAATTCGCTTTAAATCTTGGAGTGAATCATCATCAACAAAACTGTATTGTTCAAATATTGGTTCGTCGGGAGACATGCCGTCAAACATATCGATTAGGGTCGCGGCAACCTGAAGGCCAATGTTCTGAAATTTTTTGGTGAGATCACAGTCATCCAAAATCGAATGTACAAATGCATTCTGACCCAGGTTATCTAGGGCGAAATCACTGTTCGTAGCTTCGCCGAAAATTAAGTTCGCACCAACTGTGGCGCTAACATTGTACTCTTCAAAATCGAAGGGATGGATGAGGTCAGCAAGAGCTGAATCTGAGCGAATACGATCTAGCACCCTCTCTCTGGCGAGAACGATATTATTCGCTAGGTCAGGTTTGTCTTTCGGGTCAATCGTCATATTCATGGCGCGGCCATACATAAAACTTTGGAGTTCAACCGCGTCCAATGTCTGATGCCACCAAGTTAATAGTTCTTGGTGATTATTCACGCCGGTATCCGTGTAGTCGATCCAATTTGCTTCAATATCGTGGGAAGAATTACCGGCTGCTAATGCGTCCTTTAAATCGATTGCACGTTGCGCATCTTCTTCCGGAATGTCGACGGGTTGATGTTTAAGTCCGTAAAAAGTGTTGTATCCAATTGTACCCTCAAAGATGTATGAATCCGGTCCCGCATACCCGATCCGTCGACCCGCAACAGACTCATGTAAGGAGGGAAGAGCATGCGGTCCGATGGAGATGCGTCCCCGGCTCGGTTGTATTAACCCTGTCAGAAGATTCGCGAGATCGTCCCGCCCGCTGCCACCCGCTATTAGAGCAGTTCTGCTGCCGGGCACTGCATTGAAGGAAATAGAGTCCAGTGTTTTAACGCCGTCTTCATCCGTAAGGGTAACATTGCTAAGTGAAACTTCGCCATTAAGTGCCGGAATGGTTTCTGGGCGTTCCGTCAAGAGATGATTTTCTGGGATCATGTCGGCCGGGTTGAATTGCTCCGCTACTTGCTCGAATTTTATTTTCGCGTCCATCATGCGCTGGTAGTATTTTAGTAATTCCTTCCAAGGCGACATAAGTTGGCTATAAGCACCGAGGACTGCGACCAACTGTCCCAAATCAAGTTTGCCATCAAGGATAAGTAGTCCACCGACTGAATAGAATAGAAGTGGTGTCAATTTTAGCAGAAAGTTATTCAAAAACTTTAAGAACGCTTTGTTCTGATAAATCTTCATCCGGACCTTGAAAACGCCGGACAAGTGGTGAGTAAAGTCAGCCAGTGAAAATGCCGATGTATCATGGGTATGAATTTCGTTAATGCCGGATACAGCTTCGCTTATACGACCGGCAACTCCGCGAATTCGTACGACCCGTTCCTTCGCCAGGAGGTTAACTTTTTTCTGCAGTTTTGGGATAATAAAGGCTTGAAGTGGAATGATGGAGATACTCGCCAGCCCCATAATAGGGTCTTGGACGAAGACAAATACTAAGACCGTCAACATGGTCCCGCCTTGGAACAGCGGTAACTCTACGGCATCTGCAAAGAATTGACTGAAGGGTTCGACCTCGGCGGTAATCATCGAGGTTACTGCACCTTGAGATGTGTTCTGGAACTGTTTGAGCGGGAAGCGATGGATACGTTCAAATAGTATAAAACGCAGCCTTCGCAGTAAACGTTCCGACGTAATGCCCTTAAAAATAAATAAGGCCATCATTATGCCGCCGTTAACGATAAGCAATAGTAGAAAAATACCACAAAGCGTCAGCAAATATTCGGTTTGTTCGAATTCAATACCGAGATATGTACGCGGGAATGGAATGGCGTCAGGCTTTGAGCCGAGAGCATCGTTAACTATGATCTTCGGCAATTCCAGTGCGTAGTATAGAAGTGGGAAAGTCGCTATCGTCACACACAAGATGACGAGCTGATACCCCCTGCTATAGCTCCAAATAAACCCGTAAAGTCCCTTTTCCACTTTATTAAGTCCTTTGTGGTCCAAATGTTTCCCACCCAGAGGCGGTGACGGTTAGAAGCCTAGACGCGTCGAAGACCGGCAAACACCATTGTCGGGGCTACGAAGATAATCTTACCAAGATTGAGGCTGCAAAATGGAGGCAACCCCAAAGTTTGTGCCTATGCTGCCGTGAACTTTTAACATGTCCGTGCTATCATATTAAGTTTCGGGCCGATAAGACAACCTAAGTTCGCTCATTCACGATCAATGTATACGTGCAAAATCCGGCCTAATTCAAAATAAATCGGCTAAATGCTAAAATCTGCTACGAAAGTGGTCTACAATTCGGATCAACGCAGAAAAAAAACTCTCGTATCAGACGGGGAGGATCGGATGCCGATATATATTAGCCTAGTAAACTATACCGAGTCGGGGTTGCGCGACATTAAAAAGTCGCCGGAGAGACTGGCTGTTGCCCGCCGCGAAGCAGAGGAACTCGGCGGCAAGATTGATAAGGTTTATCTGACAATGGGTGATTGCGACCTTATGACAATCGCGGATTTTCCCGACGACGCCACTGCGGCGACATTTGCGCTGAGATTGGGTGCTCAGGGAAATACCCGAACGAAAACAATGAAGGCGTTCCCGGAAGAAGCCTTCCTCGAAATCGTGAAAGCGATATAGGGCGCCCGTTATTCAGCTGCGGCGGTTGTGCCGACAGATGGATTCCGAAATTCCTCAAGGAGCTCACTCTCGCGGGACTTCGCTTCTGCGATGCTCCGCTCCTTTACGTGGCCGTAACCGCGTATTTGCTCCGGTAAGGCGGCGATCTCGACAGCGGTTCCATGATTCTCCGGTGTGAGGTCACGGAGCAGCCCTTCAATTACCGCTTCGAAATCCGTAATGAGCCCCCGCTCGCGCTTTCGTTCTTGGGTATATCCGAATACGTCGAGAGGTGTTCCCCGCAGGAATTTCAATTTCGCGAGGGTCCGTAAAGCCGGCAATATCCACTCGCCGAATTCGATTTTCCGCGCTTCGCCTGTATCCGGGTCCCGGCGGGCGAGAAGCGGCGGGGCCAAATGATATTTCAGCTTATAGCCGGCCTCGAATTTTTCGCCGATTTCGGACAAGAAGTCTGTTTCCGTGTGGAGCCGGGCGACTTCGTACTCATCTTTATAGGCGAGGAGTTTGAAGTAATACCGCGCGACCGCCGACGTCAGCGCTTCCGCACCTTGGACGCGATGGGCTTCGGACGTTTGTACTTTTACGACGAAATCCTTGTAGCGCCGGGCTAGTCGCTCGTTTTGATATTCAGTCAAGAACCGGACCCGCCGTTCGACAAGGCTGACCAGTGATCCTTCTGAAGCGGCGGCTACAGGTGCTTCCGGTTCTGCGCCTGCCATCGCCATCTTACGGACAAGATCCAAATC
>JABJCS010000454.1 GCA_018665505.1 Alphaproteobacteria bacterium | reverse complement strand
GGCTTGCGCGGCGGACGAGATTTACGCCGATGAGAATTCCATCGTCGGCTCGATCGGCGTGATCTCGGCCGGTTTCGGCTTTGTCGACCTGATCGAGCGCTTCGGGATCGAGCGCCGGGTTTATTCGACCGGCCCGCGCAAAGGCATGCTCGATCCGTTCCAGGATGAAAAGCCGGACGATATCGACCGTCTGCGCGAACTCCACGAAGACATCTTCGACAACTTCAAGAACCACGTGCGCCGCTGCCGGGGCGACCGGCTGCGCGCGACTGACGATGCATTGTTCACCGGCGATATCTGGACGGGCCGCCAGGCGGTCGAGGTCGGGCTGATTGACGGGCTTGCCGAAATGCGCTCCGAAATGCGCAAGCGGCTGGGCGACAAGGTAAAATTCCGGCGGGCGGACATTCGCCGCGGCCTGTTCAGCCGGCTTAGAGGCGGCGCGCGCATGGGCATCGACCCTGCCGAGCTGATCGGTGCGCTGGACGACTGGGCGCAATGGAAGAGATTTGGTCTATGAGGATTCGGGCGAGAATTCGGGCGAGGTTTGGCGCATGATTATGAAATGGCTGGTGCTGGCGCTGATCGTCGCCGGCGTATGGTACGGCTTCAAGGCGATCTCCCGGCGCAATATGGCGAAGACGGCGGAAGACCAGCGCAAGCAGCGCGAGAACGTCGAGGAAATGACAGCCTGTCCAACCTGCGACACCTACGTGACGCCGAAACAGGGCAATTGCGGCAAGGACGGCTGCCCGTATTAGGAAACCTGATTCCAGAAAGCCGGCTCATAATTTCCGCGTCGGATTAATTTACAACTTTTTCAAGCCAGTCCAACGCACGCCAACGTAAGTGGTTGTTCTCATTGATGCTCTCTCATTTGGCATGATTTTTGCATGTTCCTTTTGGAATAGCAGCCTATCGGTCAATATCTTGGGAGTTTGAATTATGACGAGATTTCTTTCCATTGGTGCCGCTGCTTTCATCGGTATCTACGCGCACCTAGCGTTGATCTCAGCTGCCGAAGCTAACGTTTTACTGAACGAGTCTTTTGATCCAACGCGTCTGAGTGGCGGTTCCCGCGTTGTTCTGAGTAACGATCGTGTCGGAACAGTTTCTGGGTCGGAAATCGTTTTTGGTACTTCAACGTCGAATACCTTTGGCGCGAATATTCTTGATATTGCGCTATTCGATCAAGGGTCACTCAACAACAATAAAAGCTATAAAATTGAAATAGAGATTGAGACTGATGAGTCGCTTGGGTCTGGTGATCAGGATCTCTCATTAGTGCTTCAATCCGGTTCGCACACGAACACTGTGATGGGTGCGATTGTCTCAGATGATCTCGAAGGTGCAACGGGCAACAGAAGATCTATCCTATTTGCCAATGCCGTCATTGGTACAACAGGATCGATTAACACCTTCGACCAAAATGCGCCCAACCGAGAGGTTTTGACGCATGCGAGTTATGACACGTTGACCGTCGAGTTTGAGATTGGGCAAATTAACGGAGTGAAGCGAATATCTCCCCCTGGCGGGTCGTTTTTGAATCAAACGACATTCGATGCTGGGGAAGCGTTAATTCTTAGGTTTTTCGGGCACAATCCCGATGAATCTTATGCGCTCAATTTGTTGAATATCAAAGTAACAGACATGTCTATCCCTGAGCCAAATCCAGCTATGATATTTTGTCTTATCATTGTTGGGACCGTCGTAACGCGGCGGATGAAATTGGCGACCTGAAATTGTTTGCGATTGAATATTTGCCTGGGGGTTACTCAGAAGAGCGAGAGTGACGGCAATCCCGTTACCTTAGTTTCCCAAACACCTCGAACGTCCGTGCATGCGCGGCATCGCTGGCGGTCTGGTCGTAAAATCCCGGCCGGTGATCGTTCGAAAAGGCGTGCCCCGCATCGTAGCGTTCGAATGTGATGTTTTTATTGCCCGCCAACGCCGCGCGGATTTCGTCCGCCAGTTCCACCGGCACGTGGTCGTCCCGGTCGCCCATGTGGAACAATGTCGGGCAGCTGATGTTGCCGCCCTCGTCGAGGTGTTCGTGAATTTGCGTGCCGTAATAGGCAACGGCGGCGTCGATCTCCAGCCGCGCGGCGGCCAGATAGGTCAGCGTGCCGCCCATGCAGAACCCGGTTATGCCGACTTTGCCGTTGCATTCGGGTCGTGATTTCAGGGTGGCG
>JABJCS010000047.1 GCA_018665505.1 Alphaproteobacteria bacterium | reverse complement strand
GTGTGCGGCGTGATCGAACCAGGATGCGCCAGAACCTGGCCACGCTCCACGTCTTCACGACCGATGCCGCGCAACAGACAACCAACGTTGTCGCCCGCCTCGCCACGGTCCAAAATCTTACGGAACATCTCAACACCCGTGCACACCGTCTTCGATGTATCGTGGATGCCGACGATCTCGATCTCGTCGCCCGTCTTCACAATTCCGCGCTCCACGCGGCCCGTCACAACGGTGCCCCGGCCGGAGATCGTGAACACATCCTCGATCGGCATCAGGAACGGCAAATCAATTGGGCGATCCGGCTGCGGGACCGCCTCGTCAACCGCCGCCATCAGCTCGCGGATCGCGTCCGCGCCAATCGCCGCGTCGCCATCTTCGATCGCCGCCAAGGCGGAACCCTTGATGATCGGAATATCGTCGCCCGGAAATTCGTAGGATGACAGAAGCTCGCGAACCTCAAGCTCGACCAGCTCCAGCAGCTCCTCGTCGTCGACCTGATCTACCTTATTCAGGAACACCACGATCGCGGGCACACCAACCTGGCGCGCCAGCAAGATGTGCTCGCGCGTTTGCGGCATCGGGCCGTCGGAAGCACTTACTACCAGGATCGCGCCGTCCATCTGCGCCGCACCTGTGATCATATTCTTGATGTAATCCGCGTGACCCGGGCAATCCACGTGTGCGTAGTGACGGGCTTCCGTCTCATACTCCACGTGCGCCGTGTTGATCGTAATACCGCGCTCGCGCTCTTCCGGAGCCTTATCGATATCTGCGTAATCCGTCGCCGTCGCACCGCCGGCTTCCGCCAACACCTTCGTGATCGCCGCCGTCAGCGTCGTCTTACCGTGATCAACATGGCCAATCGTGCCGATGTTGCAGTGCGGCTTGTTACGTACAAAATTCTCTTTCGCCATCTGTCGTCGTCTTTCTTAAAGTTGTCGGGCCCGTCCGATTTCAGGCCCGAGTACCCGGTATCACCAAAATGTCACAACGTGGTTCAACCTCATCTTTCCGCCAAGTTTGGAGCGGGCGGCGGGAATCGAACCCGCATCTCCAGCTTGGAAGGCTGGAGTAATGAGCCATTATACGACGCCCGCCTTAGCCAAAGACTTATGAACCATTCTCGTGTCGACCTTTATTCACACCTAACGACTGAACCCTTTCGGCGCCGTAGGTGGTGGAGGAGGTTGGATTCGAACCAACGTAGGCATAGCCAACGGGTTTACAGCCCGTCCCTTTTAACCGCTCAGGCACTCCTCCTAGATCCGTCGTCATTCCGTCCCGGCGGAGCGCCGAAAAAAGATGAACGTGCCCCAATTTGTCAACCCAAAAAACAGCACAAAAGCCACCACCACGTCGCCCTTGCGGAAGACGCACAGTGATGAAGATGTTGCGAACCACTTTCGAAGTCGGATACTAAGGGTCGAAATGACGAAACGCAACCCGAGAAAATCAAAGAATCGCGATGATGATCGCCGACACCGCCGTGCATCCTCCGAGAGCGGTGAAGGTTCCGCTTGGTTGTATGGAATTCACGCCGTCTCCGCGGCGCTCGACAATACTCAACGGACGGTTCACCGATTGGTCGCGACCCGTGCCGGCGAGGAAAAGCTGGCGTCGTCGGGACAGTCGCCCGTACGCGTGGAAATCGTCGATCGAGATACGTTGGAAGCGCTGTTGCCACCCGGCGCGGTGCACCAAGGCGTTGCCTTATATGCCGCGCCATTGCCCAGCGTCGCGCTTGAAGATGTGATTGAACGTGCGCCGGACGACGCCTGTATCGTCGTTCTGGATCAAGTCACGGACCCGCAGAACGTCGGCGCCATCATGCGCAGCGCCGCCGCGTTCGGCGCCACCGCCATCGTCCTGCAAGACCGCCATGCGCCACCCGTAACGGGCGCCCTTGCGAAAGCGGCGAGCGGGGCCGTCGAATCCCTGCCCCTGGTGCGGGTCACCAATCTATCGCGCGCTTTAGACGTCTTGAAAACAGGAGGATATTGGTGTGTCGGGCTAGATGGCGAGGCCGATATCATTCTGCCCGACGTCAAACTCGACGGTCGAGTCGGCCTGATCATGGGGGCGGAAGACTCGGGCCTGCGACGATTGACCGCAGAGAATTGCGACGCTCTCGCGCGCTTACCGACGTCGCGGACATTTGGGACACTCAACGTCTCCGCCGCCAGCGCCGCCGCACTATACGAAGTGGCAAGATTGCGAAAAACGTAATTCTCGTCTTCCGTCCTGCGTAACTTTGCAGTATGGTCCCGCCCCGCGCCGGCGTAGCTCAGTTGGTAGAGCACCTGATTTGTAATCAGGGGGTCACGGGTTCAACTCCTGTCGCCGGCACCATTTCCTACAATAGCGCGATCTAGCGTTTCACGTCCGACTTGATAAATACGAAATCGCCACCGGTTTCGTGCCCAGCGAAACGGATGTTTTGATACTGTGGAATTTGTTCCGCGTTAAGGGCCACTTCCGACCGCACCGCCGCATATAAGCTCGTCCCGTCTATCGCGGCCTTGTTGTCACGCAGTACGCTGATGAAAGCTTTCGCGAAAATGGAGTGATTTCCCCCACCACCGTCGAGAACCGGCTCCAAGCTCCCGGATGCCAATACGGTACGCGACTTCTTCGACAACAAGCGCCCCACAAAATCTTTCGATTTGGTGTCCAGTTGGACACCACGCGACGCCGATCTGGTGAGTGTCCCGGAATAACAACTGTCGGCAATGACGATGACATGACGGGAGCGCAACGCCTTTAAAGTATCGGTAATGTCCGCATTGGAGAGCCAATCGCTGCGGCTTCCCGTTTTGGCGTCGACGGGCAACCAGTATCCACGCTCTACGGTGGAGTCGAGCCATCCATGACCGGCGTAATAGATCATCAGATCGTCTCCCTCCTTCAAGACCTTTCGATATCCATCGAAGGCATCGAGGATTTGTGCCCGGGTCGCGTTGAGCAAGACCTGTGTGCGGAAACCATATTCCTCGCGCAGCAATTTGCCGACGACTTCCGCATCGTTAACCGCCGTCAACAAATCCCCGAGATGTCGGTAATCGTTGTTCCCGATCAAAAGTGCGTGCGGCTGTCCGCGGTGACCGAACGCAGCGGCGAGCTTCGCCAAGCGCGCGCTGCTCGCAGGCGTTAATGTCGCAACGGGTGCAGGCGTCGATGCAACGGATTGGGCCGATACGGATGACGGCTTCATCAAGCGGGATAAAGCTTTTGAGGTATCGCCGCTTCGGTTCCAATTGACGAGCTTACCTTCCGCGAAATGCAGAAAAGTTCGCGCCTCTATTTGGTCTGGACCAACGGAAGCCCGCCATTTTTCATACATCCAGGTCGTCAGCCGCCTCCCCTTGATCGATTCGTCCCGCACCACTCTATGCTTCACGATCAACTTCGCTTGAACGTCGCTCTCTGTATCGCCCGGGGTCAAAAGATAAACCTCTATCGGTCGATAATTCTTGCCGTAATTCGCAAAATCCTGAGTCATAAAATCGCCACCGTCCGTCGTCTGACATGCCGACAGCGTCAATGGCATCGCGAGAATGCAGATCCAGAACCTTAGTGCGCTATGCCATCCCCGGCGCAAGGAATGCGTCATGTATCGCCCCCGAGTTGATCTCCTTAATTGAATAAGGGGCTGTCCCAGATAACCGAGATTAGAGGTTATCATGGTATCCATGCGCAAGAGCCGTCTGAGCAGATACAGGCAGGATCGTCTGATCGAACATTTTGTTGCTGGCACGACGGCCCGGACAGCTGCCAGTTTATGTG
>JABJCS010000453.1 GCA_018665505.1 Alphaproteobacteria bacterium | reverse complement strand
GAGAAGATTGTTTCCCGAACGGGCTTAGGGCAGTTCCGATAGTAAGCGGCCCAAACCTGCGATTGGTTCACGCACACCCATCGACTTCATGACCGACCAGAGCACGACCTGGTTTGTCGTGATCACTGGCTTGCCGAAACGCTCTTCCCATCCGGCGATATGCCGCATGGTCGGAAAATTTCCGCCGGGGACGACGAGCGCCTCAATTTCCGGGCTGTCGATCTGCTCAAAAGCGGCGAGTGCATGACTTTCGTCCAGAGCGCCGATGGCATAGGCGTCAGTCGCGCCGAACCCCTCCATGGCCACTACCTCAAGCCCGCTATGGGCTTCGTAATAGCGCTTGGCTCGGCCGATGACTTCTTCCGAATAGGGAGAGACGAGAGCAATTTTCTTTGTTCCAAGCGCATTTGCCGCCATGCCAATGGCTTCGGCGGAGGTCGTGGCGGGCACACCGGCACCCTCAGTGATCATTGTCTTGATGCGCGCGTCATAGCCTTCCTCAAACAAACTTGCGGACGTCTGTATCAAGCAAACGACCTCCACCTTGGAATTTCCCAACATTTTGGCTTGATAGGCGACGTCGGCGTCCAGGCTGGGGGAAAACGGCGTATTGCCCCCTTTACCCAAGCGGGCGACGTGAAACTGCAATGATTCCGGCAACAATCGAGTGAATTCTATTTCGACTGTCGTATTGGTCGATGGGATTAGGACGCCGAAGTGTCGGGTCATGGCAATTTCTTCCCTATTATGGACACGGATTGAACAACGAGAAATTCTGCGGCGACGGCCTTTTCTCAAGGGGACAGATCAGGTCCAACATAATGCAATGTGTCCGCACGCCAATGGGAGCCGCGCGCATACGAGTATGGCGGTGTTCCGAATCATCGATTACTACTGCTACTGAACGGAACATCAGATTAACGAATATTAAATTTTCTTCGTTTAATGATGTGAGTGACCCTACCGAAATTGCGACTGACATATCTCGTTCCGCACTGTGATACGATCTAATGAAAGCGTCGCAATGAATTTGCGATTCCAACCTATAAAATTTTGCGTGCGCAACCTCTTCAGAAGGCTTTGGAAATCAAAAATGCCGAAATATGATGAACTTTTGGAATTGATCGACCGCGCCCATGCGGGAGGTAAAGAGATATTTGCCAACGCGGAAGGGGTGAATACTGTTTCTAAAGAACGTTCGGCCTTCGCGGACGCGGCGGCGAACGACGCAGTCCGTGTATCGAAGGAAGCAGAGCGTATCCGTGACCAGACCGAAGTTAGCCGGGACGCGTTGTCTCGCACCCGTGATACGATCGATCAAGTGCTCCGTGTCGCGCAAGCCGTGGATTCGGAACTGCATTTGATTGAGGAAACCAGCACGATCGTGAGACGGTTGGACGAAACATTCGGCCAGATTAATAAGATGGCGGCAGGTGTTTCGAAAATCTCTAAACAAACTAACCTGTTGTCCTTGAACGCGACTGTTGAAGCGGCACATGCGGGCGAGTCCGGCCATGGATTTGAAGTCGTCGCTAAGGAAGTTAAGGGTTTGGCGGAAAGTTCTTCGTCCTACAGCGAACGCATACGCCAATCCGTCGGTGCGCTTTCCGGAAATGTAATTCACATAGAAAACCGGACTGACGACTTAACCCAATTCATGCGTCGGACCGAAATCCAAGGCACGGAAATTGAAACACGTTTGGGTGAAATGCTCTCAGCGGTTGACCAAGCTCATGGCGCGGCAGTTTCGATTCATGACGGCGCCAGTCAGCAGATCGAGAAACTTTCCCAAATTGGGGCGCGAGTGTCTTCTTTGGCGGATGGCATTCGGGCGTCTATCGACGGTTCGGCGGCCAATATGAAGATTAGCGGTGAGTATTTGGCTGCTTTGGAAGATTTGAAGAAGCGGTTGAACGCCGAAGAAAATGGTGACGAGTCGATGGCAAGGGCCGTGAGCCTGATCGCGACCATTGGCGGGAACGCTCGCCGTGTAAATGGGGCGTCGAAGGAGCGGGCATTACTTTCGGATGAGGGGGTCAAAATTACGGTCGAGACATCGGAAACTGCGGCCCAGAGCCGCCGGGAATCCGAATCGATCAGTGGTGCGCTCGCCCGCGCGGGCGATATGCTTGTGGAGGTAAGTCGGAAGGTTGGAGACGTAGGTAGCGGCACGACTTATGTTGAAGAGATCAGAAAACTGATGGAAGAGTCTCGTGACGGCTTCGATGCGATCGATGAAATGGCGGTCGGCGTTGCGGATATATCAGGACAGGTAAATATGTTGGCGCTGAACGCCGCGATCGAAGCGTATCATGCGGGCGAACATGGAAAGGGTTTCGCTGTCGTGGCCACCGAAGTGAAAACGCTCGCCTCTCAGGCCGCTGAATATGCACTGGGTATTAACCAATCCGTTCGCGATGTATCGGACGTCTCGAAGGGACTAAATCTCAACCTGTCGAAATTGTCTGAATTCATGACGAGAGCGGGTAGCTCCAGTTCGCAAGCGGGTGACAAATTGGCGGATCTGCAAGAGAATTTGCGGCATGCGATTGCGACATCGGGTGACACAGATCGATCGATGGCGGAACAAGTCACCCAGATCGAGGAAATTGCTGGGAAACTCAAGGCATTGGGCGATGTCGCCCGGGCAGCGACGGAAGGATCCGCACGGAATATTCTAATCATCGATGATCTATCGTTGGCGATCGGCAAAATTGATGCAAAATTCGACGATTTTTCCACGGGAGCCTCGGCCGTCTGAATTCTTCAACAATGGCAACCGGAAGATAAAGCGTTGGCAATTCCCGGTCCGTGATCATATCAATCGGCGACGGTAATTCACGGGACGGTAGGGATGAAAAGTTTGTGGTCCGACGCCGAAGCAGCCGCTTATGTCCGGCGCTATGCGAAACAAGGCGTCAACAAGGACGTGGCTCTTCGAGTCTATACGACACAGTTGCTGGGCGGTGACCCGCGATTAGTCATTCATGGCGGCGGCAATACTTCGGTAAAGACGCAAATGAACGATATTACCGGCCGTGCGCTTGATGTCCTATGTGTCAAAGGCAGTGGTTGGGATATGGGCGATATAGAGCCGCCGGGCTTGCCCGCGGTCCGGCTTGCCCCGCTGCAGGAGCTCGTCTCGCTCGATGCCTTGAGCGACGAGGACATGGTCAACGTACAACGCGGAAATCTGCTCGATTCGACTTCACCCAATCCTTCGGTCGAAACGTTGTTACACGCATTTCTACCGCATAAATTTATCGATCATACCCATTCGAACGCAATATTGGCGCTTACCGACCAGCCCAACGGCGCTGAAATTTGTCGCGATCTCTACGGTGACCGGGCAGCGCTTGTCCCCTATATCATGCCGGGTTTCGCCCTCGCCAAGAAGGCGCAGGAAGTGCAAGCGCAACACCCAGATTGCGAAGGCCTCATTTTGTTGAAGCACGGCGTCTTCAGTTTTGGCGCGAGTGCGAAAGAAGCCTATACGCGCATGATCCGTCTGGTGAGCATGGCCGAGAAAGAAATCGCCAAATCGAAGCGGAAGCCGCTGGCTCAAGTCCGCCTTCCGAAGAAATTGATGAAAGCGTCGGAGATCGCACCCACCTTGCGCGGATTATGCGCTTTGCACGATGAGGGCGGCGACCTTGAGAAACGTTTCGTGATGACGTTTCGCGCTGATGCGAAGATCAAGAAATATGTCTCCGCACGTGAGTTGGAGCGGTTCAGCCAAGATGGAAACGTAACGCCGGATCACTCTATCCGGATTAAGCCCGTGCCGCTGATCGTGCCGGCGCCGACTGCGAGCGACCCCGTCGGATTCGCTAAAGGCGCGGCGGCGGCAATGGCGGAGTTTCGTGCGCGCTATCGGGCGTATTTTGAAATTAACAATGCGAAGTCGCCGGTTGAAAAAATTCGGCTCGACGATTCACCGCGTGTCATTCTGGTGCCGGGCGTCGGCTTGTTTGGTGTTGGGAGCGATGCGAAATCCGCTCATGTCGCCGCTGACTTGGCTGAGACGACGGTCGACGTGACGACCAATGCGGAGGCCGTCGGCCGGTTCAAGAGCATTTCGAAATACGATCAATTTGAAATCGAATATTGGTCGCTGGAACAAGCGAAGCTGAGTAAAGGCACGGAAAAACCTTTGGCTCGGCAGGTGGCCGTGGTCACCGGCGCGGGCGGGACGATCGGCCGGGCAATCGCGGCAGCATTCAAGGCGCAAGGCGCCGATTTGGCTCTACTGGACCGGGATGCAAATGCCGTCTCCGCGGCTGCTGCGGCTGTTGGTGGGCTCGCGGTGACGGCGGATGTTACCGATCCCAAATCCGTCGACGCGGCCTTCCGGCAAGTGACCGAAGCTTTTGGTGGCGTCGATATCCTGGTCTCCAATGCGGGTGCGGCCTGGCAGGGAAGTATGGACGAGGTTGACGACAAGGTTTTGCGCGAGAGTTTTGAGCTAAATTTCTTCGCTCATCAGAATGTCGCCAAACGCGCTGTGCAGGTTATGCGCCAGCAAGGTACGGGCGGTGTTCTCCTGTTCAACACGTCGAAGCAAGCGGTCAATCCGGGACCGAATTTCGGACCCTATGGTTTGCCGAAGGCGGCGACGATGGCGTTGATGCGCCAATACGCCGTCGAATTCGGTGGCGACGGTATTCGCTCCAACGCGGTCAACGCGGACCGGATCAAAAGCGGACTTCTAACCGACTCCATGGTCAAGAGCCGGGCCAAAGCGCGGGGCGTCAGCGAAGCGGCATATATGCGCGGCAACCTGTTGAATCGGGAGGTCACGGCGGAAGATGTGGCACAGGCCTTTGTGAACTTAGCGTTAGCTGAGAAAAGTACGGGCGCGATTATCACCGTCGATGGCGGGAATATCGCGGCGGCGTTGCGCTAGAGCCGCCAGTGCCATTAATACGGAAGGGAAAACGATGCGTTTGTTGAAATCGATTGCGGCATTGGCAGCCGTGTTAGGAATAGGGATTATGACAGCGACAACGGCGGATGCTGCCGATTTGGAAAACACTATCTATCTCGAACTGAAGGACGGTCGGGTCGTGATTGAATTGCGGCCGGACTTAGCGCCGAACCATGTGGCACGGATCAAAGAATTGACCCGTGCGGGATTTTACGATGGCGTCGTTTTCCATCGGGTCATCACAGGTTTCATGGCGCAGACTGGTGATCCGATGGGAACTGGCTCCGGCGGCTCCGACATGCCTGATCTTGCCGCTGAATTTAGCGACGTAAATCATGTCCGAGGCACTGTTTCCATGGCGCGCTCCCGCAGTCCTAACAGCGCAAACAGTCAATTTTTTATCGTCTATGAGGACGCCCCCTGGCTCGACGATCAGTATACGATTTGGGGTCAGGTGACATCTGGCATGGAATATGTCGATAATATTAAGCCGGGACATCCGCGGACCGGAAGCGTCGATGGACCGGATAAAGTCGTCAGCATGAAAGTCGCCGCCGACGTGAAGTAAACCGGAGCGCTTGGCACCGGTTTTGCCGAAACGCGGCGAATGTGATAGAATAATGCGGTGAATTTGCGCTCTCGAAGGGCATAACCGCTATGGCGATAGATTCTCTTGCCGCCGTAAATGTCGCGGCACCTGGTTTGGACAGCTCTTTACTTGCTCTGAAGCTGCAACTTCAGAACGAGAGCGCGACGGTGAATCTCACCAATGACGCGGTGAAGCAGGTGCAAGCCACTAATGCTGCGACCGACCGCCAGAATCCCGAGAAATTGCTCGATATTGTCGTCTAGGCGGCAAACTGCATACCGGACTGGGCATCTGATTTTGTTGCCAGATTCGGGGCAAACTAGTAAGACCCGGCAAGATTCATGCTCACATCAGTCACGGCGGCCTCTTTAGGTGAAAAAATTTTTGGCATTTGCGCTTAAGGCGGCCGTCACTTCTGGTTTGATTTGGTTGGTGTTGCGCGATCAAGACCTCTCGGCCGTCGGCGATCGTCTGTCGGAAATCTCATTGTTCAGTTTTCTTTGCGCAATTGCACTGCTTGCCGGCCAGAATGTCCTGGCGGCCCGACGATGGGTCGTGGTGACGGGTATATTCGGCCAAGCGCTGCCCTATCGCTCGGCGTTGCGGTTCTACTTCGAAGGTCTGTTTTTCAATCAGGCGCTGCCCTCTACCGTTGGTGGCGACGGCGTGAGAATGTACCGTGCCGTCAAAGCGGGCCTGCCTGTGGCGGCTGGGGTCAACGGGGTTTTGTTGGATCGTATATCGGGCTTATTCGCCTTGCTCGGTATTGTGGCGCTCACTCAACCTTGGCTTTATGACCGGGTCGACGATACGTCCGCGCACCTGGCATTTGCGGCTGTAATTGCGGCGGGTGTTGGCGGAGTCCTGGTTCTTTTTTTATGTGGCCGCATGCCGGGTGGCTTGATGCGCTGGAGTGCGGCGCGGGGGTTGGTCGGATTGTCGAACGGTCTCACCGCGTTGTTTCGTAATGGTGCGGCCGCAGTCGAAGTTTTCGGGCTTTCGTTCATTGGGCATATTATGATGGTGTCGGCGATCTTTCTTCTGACGCTAGATTTGCAATTGAATGTTTCCTTCATCGACTGTCTGATTCTCGTGCCGGGCGTGATGTTGCTGTCTGCCGCGCCCATTTCGATTGCTGGGTGGGGCGTCCGCGAAAGCATTATGATATCGGCAATGTCGCTCGTCGGTGCGCCGGAAGCCGGCTCGCTTGGTTTATCATTGGTCTACGGTGTGATCATGATACTGATCGGCCTCGCTGGTGGCGTGTTATGGTTGGCGAATTCTGATCGGCGGGTTACGGATATGGAAAGCGCTCCAGAGGCAACGGCCATCGATCGGGAGTAGCGGCTTGTTGAATGCGTCAACCAATCAGGTGACGCGCCGGGGGACTGGTTGTATGGTCCGCGGTCTAAACGAAATGGGAAGTGCGGAAGGCGTATGAGTTCGAAAAAACGCGCATTAATTACGGGTATTACGGGTCAAGATGGCTCGTATCTGGCGGAGCTTTTATTGGCGAAAGGCTACGAAGTGCACGGGATAATTCGCCGTGCGAGCACCTTCAACACCGCTCGTCTCGATCATCTTTATAGTGACCCCCATCATCCGGACACTCACTTGTTTCTGCACTATGGTGATTTGTCGGACGCGTCGGGTTTGCGCCATATTTTGGCGAAAGTGCGACCGCATGAGATTTATAATCTTGCGGCGCAAAGTCATGTACGGGTTTCCTTCGATCAGCCCGAATACACCGCCGATATCGTGGCGACGGGTACACTTCGGCTGCTGGAAGCGACCCGGGAATATATTGCCATGGCGGAGGATCCGGTCCGGTTCTATCAAGCAGGTTCCTCCGAAATGTACGGCGCCGGCGCGGCCCCCCAAAACGAGGACACACCCTTTGCGCCACGCAGTCCTTACGCGGTCGCTAAGGTCGCCGGGTTCTGGTATTCGGCGAATTATCGCGAAGCCTACGATATGTTCGTGGCCAACGGCATCCTGTTTAATCACGAGAGCCCGCGCCGTGGGGAGACGTTCGTCACCCGCAAAATTACCCGTGCGCTAGGGCGCATCCGGCACGGATTACAGGAGCGTCTTTATCTCGGGAACCTTGACGCCAAGCGCGATTGGGGTTTTGCCGGTGATTATGTCGAAGCCATGTGGCTGATGCTGCAGCAGGAGACACCGGGAGATTTCGTCGTTGCCACCGGTGAGACTTATTCCGTGCGCGAGTTCTTGACCGTCGCGTTCGATAAAGCCGATCTTGATTGGGAACAATACGTCAGTATCGATGAGCGTTATTTCCGGCCAACCGAGGTTGATCTACTCTTGGGAGACCCATCGCGTGCGAAAGAAAGTTTGGGTTGGTCGCCGAAAGTCGGTTTTGACGAGTTGGTTGGGATGATGGTCGAGCACGATATGGAGTTGGCCCGACGCGAGCGGACGTTGCTCGATGCGGGGCATGATATTTCACTGGAGGGAATCGCCGTTGGCTGAGATGAAAGCCGATTCGCGTATTTTCGTTGCCGGTCATAACGGTCTGGTCGGTGGCGCCATCACGCGAGTCCTGCGCGCGGCGGGTCATACCCGTCTGATTGAGCGCTCAAGGTCGGACGTTAACCTAACCCGGCAAGCGGAAGTTGAAGCGTTCTTTGCTGAAGAGCGGCCAGAATATGTGTTTCTGGCAGCGGCGAAAGTTGGCGGCATTCACGCAAACGACACGCTGCGGGCTGAGTTCATATACGAGAACATGATGATCGCGGCGAATGTCGTTGATGCTGCGTGGCGCAATGGCGCCGCGAAACTGCTCTTCCTCGGATCGTCCTGTATTTATCCGCGTTTGGCGGCGCAACCAATTCAAGAGACCGCACTGCTGACCGGCGAGTTGGAGCCGACAAACGAGCCTTACGCTATCGCCAAGATCGCCGGTCTGAAGCTATGCGAGAATTATCGCCGGCAATACAGGTTCGATGCGATCTCTCTAATGCCGACCAATCTGTATGGGCCCGGCGACAATTTTGACCTCGAAAGTAGTCACGTCATCCCCGCGTTGATGCGGAAGGCGCACGAGGCAAAGATCTCAAACGCGGCGTCGATGAGTGTTTGGGGCACCGGATCACCGCGTCGCGAGTTCTTGCATGTGGACGACTTGGCGGAGGCGGCTGTGTTCTTGATGGACCGCTATAGCGAGGCCGAGACAATCAATGTCGGAGTCGGCGACGATGTGACGATCCGCGAATTGGTCACCTTGATCTGCGATGTGGTCGGATTTCGGGGAGAGCTCAATTTTGACACCTCAAAACCGGACGGCACGCCGCGCAAAATGCTCGATGTGGGACGCCTGCAATCGCTCGATTGGCGCCCGAAGGTCGCCTTGCGAGACGGTTTGGCGGAAACCTATGCCTGGTACCTGGCGCACGAGGACACGGCCCGCGCTGCCGAGTAGGAGGGTGCGGCCCCAGGTCACGCTGGAGGGCGTATGGGGGATTTCGACCTGAGGCCGCGGGGGGGGGGGT
>JABJCS010000452.1 GCA_018665505.1 Alphaproteobacteria bacterium | reverse complement strand
TCGCCGGAGTTAATCGATGCCGAAAGGTCCGGCACACCCAGCACCGCCGGCAACTCGAGCGACCGCGCCATGATAGCGGTATGTCCTTCAGCACCGCCCATGTCGGTGGCGAACCCGGCGATTTCGCCGGGTTCCATGAGCGCGGTATCCGCCGGTGTTATCTCCGCCGCGACGATAACACTGCCCTTTGGCGCCATCTTGAACTCTTGGTATTGCGCCTTCGTGAGGCTCCGAATGACGCGCGTTCCGACATCGCGAATATCCTGCATCCGCGCCGCCATATAGGTGTCGTCCAACTCGGCGAAGCCGCGGACGATACCGGAGATTTCGGATTGAATGGCGGCCTCCGCGTTACGCCGGTCTTCTTGAATGCGGCGCTCGACACCGCGAACCAATCGTGACCCTGCGAGCATTTGCAAATGAGCATCAAGGAGAAATCCAAGTTCCTCCGCAACCGCGGGCGGCAGATTTCGAGTCTTACCCCGGAGTTTTTCAATCTGGACCCGGGACCGCTCTAGCGCGGCATGGAATCGCTCGATCTCGGCTGGAACCTGGTTCCGGGCAAGTTTGTATTCGGGCACGTTCAAGGTGCCGCTCTCGACAACATGGGCGGGTCCGATCGCAATACCCGCAGCGACACCGACACCGTCGAATATTACTTCCCGTTCCGTGGTCTTCGCATCAGTCTTCATCAAACCGATTTCTTACCAATACCGACAAGGCCTCGACGGCGGTCTCAGCGTCCTCGCCGTCAGCGCGTATCGAAATGATGGTTCCCTTGCTTGCGGCCAACATCATCAATCCCATGATAGATGTGCCGCAAACTTCCGTGCTGCCGAGGCATACATTTATTTCCGCTGCATATGCGCCCGCCACTTTCACGAATTTCGCCGCCGCGCGCGCATGCAATCCTTTCTGGTTCATAATTTCCAGCTGTCGGGAGGCACTGCTCATTTCGCATCCCGGCTTGCCAATAATGTTGACGCGACGTTGATATACTTCCGCCCGGCTTCCTGAGCGCATATTGCGACTTCCGCCAAGGAGTTTCCGTCCCGTGACGTCGCCAGCTTGATCAACATTGGTAAATTGATCCCCGCGACCACTTCCACATTGGCTTGTTCCATCACTGATATGGCCAAATTCGAAGGCGTTCCGCCGAACATATCGGTTAATAGAATGACGCCGTCACCGCTGTCCGCTTCGGAGACCGCCGAGAGAATTTCCGAACGACAGGCTTCAATGTCATCATCCGATTCAATGCAAATGGCCAGCATTTGATCTTGCGCGCCGACGACATGCTCCAAGGCGCCGACGAATTCCTCGGCGAGGCGACCATGCGTGACCAATACGACACCTATCATGGTAATGCCTCCGCCCTATCCATTTTCCGTATGCATCTGTGATTCAAGATCGCGGTGATGCAATTGAACGCGCTTACCCATTTGTTCGATCCATTCACCCAACAATTCACAGACATAGACCGACCGATGCTTTCCACCGGTGCAGCCGATGGCGATTGTGAGGTAGCTTTTCCCCTCGGCCTCGAAGCGTGGCAGCAATAATTCGAGCATTGCTTTCAAACTTTCCATATACGCGGAGAAGTCCGGATCTTCCGCAATGTAATTTGCAACACGCGAATCGCGGCCCGTCAACGGGCGCAATTCGGAATCGTAGTGAGGATTGCGGAGAAACCGTACATCAAAAACCAAATCCGCTTCGCGCGGGACACCTTGGCGATACGAAAACGACGTAACGAATATACTGAGGACGGAGACATCCTTTCGCGCGAATCGCTCCATCAACTGCCGCTTTAATATCCATGGCGTCAGGTGACTGGTGTCGATCAAGATATCCGCGCGGTCCCGCACCGGCTCAAGCATACGCCGTTCGAGCTTGATCCCATCCGCCAACGGCCGGTCATCCGCCAATGGATGCCGCCGCCGGGTTTCCGTATAGCGCTTGATCAGAACATCTTCGTCACAATCGAGAAAGATCGTGGAGACGGAGAATTCGCCTTGTCCGCGCAGCCGCGTTAACTCCCGCTCGAAGGCGTCATTGGCGAAATCCCGCGTTCTGATATCGACACCGATCGCCAAGGCCTGCCCCGCCGCCGCCCCCTGTACGAGGTTACCTAAAAGGGAGAGAGGTAAATTATCAACGGCTTCGAAACCGATATCTTCGAAAACATGCAAGGTCGAGGAGCGCCCGGCGCCCGACATGCCGGTGACCAAAACAATCCGTCCGTCATGTTCGTTTTGCCTCACAGTGGATATCCCTCAGCCGGCAGGCGTATCGCCATTTTAATCTTCGCCGGCGCCGATGCTTCGAATGGCGCCACGGTAATGCTCGAAATTCGGCAACCCAACAATTCCTCCATTCGCCGTACGGGCAGTCGGTCGACTTGGTCCGAGCTGACCAAATCGACGATCATCGAGAGGGTGGCTTCCGCGATATAGGGTAAATCCACGATGCCAATGCCGCGCACTTCCAGTTGCCCCGCAATCGACGCTGGACATTGTGCGACGACGGAACCGTCGCGATGCGTCAATGCGGTGCGATCATCGGCGATGAGAACGGCGCCGTCGTCAATCAAACGCAGCGCCAAATCCGATTTCCCCGATCCGGAAGGGCCCCGCAATAACACACCCTTCTCTTCGATCATTACGGCTGTTGCGTGAACTGTTTCCATCGAGTGCAAACCTGCGACTCGCACCGCGCCGTGTCAATCTTCCGAGATCGGCAAGCGGACGATAAATCGCGCTCCGCTTATTGCGCCATTTGCCTTATATCTATTTTCCGCCCGGATCGTTCCGCCATGCGCTTCGATAATCTGTTTCGAAATAGACAGGCCCAATCCTGAATGGGTGCCGAACTTCTCCCCTTCCGGGCGCTCGGAATAGAACCGATCAAAAACCGCCTCTAATTTACCTTCGGGTAATCCCGGACCTTCGTCGATTACGTCGATCTCGATATCTGCTTCCCGGCGGGACAGATGCAACGCGACGCGGCCACCTCGTGGACTGAAACTGATGGCATTCTGAATCAGGTTGCGAAACACCTGAACGAGCCGGTCTTCCATGGCCTTCGCGGGGAATGGCGGTTCGCCCGATATCTCTACGGAGACAACTATCTCTGTATCGCTCGCACTGTAGATTTCGCATAGCGCATCCAACATGGCCGCCATGTCGATGGTTTCCGTTTCCGCCCGGCTCAATTCTGAATCGAGTCTCGAGGCGTTGGAAATATCGGTGATTAGTCGATCCAGGCGTTGCACGTCTTCTTGGATGATATTCATCAACTTCTTTTGTTGATCGGGATCGCTGATCCGCGCTGCTGTCTCCACGGCACTGCGTAGTGAAGTCAGAGGGTTTTTAATCTCGTGGCTGACATCGGCTGCAAATCGCTCGATCGCGTCCATTCGATCGTGCAACGACTCGGTCATCTCCCGCAAAACACCGGATAGGTCGCCGATCTCATCGTCGCGACCGGTAAAATCGGGAATCTCCTCCGACCCACGCCCCAATCCCCGGCGCACCCGCTCCGCTGCCGTCGCCAATCGTAGGACCGGACGGGCGAGTGTTCCGGCAAGGTAGATCGAGAGCAAAATTGTAACGACCAGGGCCGCGCCGAACACCGCGACAACGGTCAAGCGGACCTCGCTCATAGCGGCTTTGACCGCGGTATCGTCCTTCGAGACCATCAAGGCGCCGAGGATATGACGGTAGCGCTGCACCGGAACAGCGACGGATAAGATCAAAGCCTCCGTCTCGGAACGCCGCACGTAACCCGTGGTCTCTCCCGCCAACGCTTCTTGAACTTCGACGAAATCCGTGGCGCTTTGATTGTGTTTTTCGACGAAGCGCTCGAACTTTCGGTTTTCCGGCAACAAGGAGGATACCCAATTGATCAATCTGGAAGCGGTTCGGATCAGCCAATTCGGTTCTTCCGGCGGGGGGAGCTCTTGCACCTGAACCGCGAAACGAGTTCCCATCAAATAACGACTGTCGGCGATCAAGGCACCGTTCGGCGCGAATAACCGCGAGCGGATTCCCGAAGGCGCGCTGAGCCGCCACACGATTTGCCGGGCAATCTGCAGGTTTACTAATTGCCGGCCCGTCGGTGTGATCTCAATCGCCCCTTCACCGATGGCTCCCGCGAAGGTGTCCGCCTGCAGCCGCAAGGCTTCGAGTTCGGAATCGACCAATCCATCGCGATACGGCCCGAGATAGAGGAGTCCGCCGATGGGAATCAGCAGGGCGACCATATTGATGGCGAGAATACGCCGCGTAATCGGAGATCCCCGCCGGCGGCGGCGGGCCACTGTGTGGGACAGCTCCTTATCGGCGGCGGATTCCAGGGTCACGAGGCTCGATAACGGTAACCGACTCCATACAGCGTCTCGATCTGGGCAAAGCCGGAATCGACTTGGCGGAATTTCGCCCGTAATCGCTTGATATGGCTGTCGATCGTGCGGTCATCCACGTAGATACTCTCCCCATAGGCGGCATCCATGAGCTGATCGCGGGTCTTCACATGGCCTGGACGATGCGCCAACGACTTAATGAGGAGAAATTCCGTCACCGTTAGCGGCACTTCGCCACCACTCCACATACAGAGATGCCGGTCGGGGTCGAGCACAAGGTCGCCTCGAACGAGCGTTTCTTCACCTGAGGCCTCGCCGTTTTCCGCACCGTCCAAGCGGCGCAGCAAGGTCCGTATACGTTCTATCAACAGGCGTTGTGAAAATGGCTTCTTGATGTAGTCGTCCGCGCCCATGCGCAAGCCCAAAACTTCGTCGACCTCATCATCTTTCGACGTCAAAAATATCACGGGCATTTGCGACGATTTTCGCAATTTTTGTAGCAATTCCATGCCATCCATTCGAGGCATCTTGATGTCGAGCACAGCCAGGTCCACCGGCTGGCGCGACAACCCACGCAGCGCATCTTCACCGTCCTTGTAGGTACGGACGTGAAACCCTTCCGCTTCGAGCGCCATCGAAACGGAGGTCAGGATATTTTGGTCGTCATCGACCAGAGCTATTGTTTGATGCATTGGTTTTTCCACCTCGGAGTTTAGCAACTCATAACCAAACCCCACAATCGGAATAAGTCAGGGCGAGAATGAGGCAAGAAGGGGGCAATGCGGGGCAGGCATTATAATCGAACCTGTCGATCACAGTTCAGTGAGAACCGGCCGCTGCGTCGATTTGTCCACTCGCGCCGGTATCGTCGGGAGCGATATCACAGCGTCAACCATTGCTCCCATGGGACACGCCGACAGATGAAGCGTACCCCGACCATCGCGCAAATCGGCATCATGTTGATTGCGCTCGGCACTATTGCCGTCACGGCGTTCGTGGCATGGCAGCGGATAGCCGATACCCGAACAACCGAAACTGCCGAAGGTGCCGGTCTGTCGGCGGCTGTCAAAATTGGCGGTCCCTTCGCGTTGACGAATCACTTGGGTGAAAAAGTGTCCGATGCGGTCTATCGGGGGCAATATCTCTACATCTATTTCGGCTATGGCTACTGTCCGGACGTCTGCCCGACCGAATTGGCGAATATGGCCGCGACCATCGACGCGCTGGGGCTGCAAGCGGACAAGGTTCAGCCTCTCTTCATCACTATTGATCCGGAACGTGATACGACGCAGTTCCTGGCGGAGTATGTCGCGCAGTTTCATCCTCGGTTCATCGGCCTGACCGGCTCACTCGCGGAAATCGCCGCCGTAGCCAAGAGTTACCGTGTATTTTACCGCAAGGCGAAGGACGAAGATGCCAGCGAATATTTGATGGATCACTCTAATTTCGTCTACTTCATGGGTGACGATGGCGGCTTCTTGACGATGTTCAGGGGTGGCACGGACCCAGAGGCTGTCGCGAAAACGATGACAAAATATATACAGAAAGGGCAAAGCTGAGCCCGTCAAACGAACGTCAAAGTCAAGAATTTCTCACGTTAATGAAAGAAATCGGCAATGTGACGTCAGGTCACTGTTGATTTCCGGCGTGTAACATAGGTATCAACACACTTATATAAGGGATGTGCGGGCATTGCCCGCTCCGTGCGCAAGAGGGATGGGACAATTGCAGCAACACAGTCAATTCGGCCTGGAGAATCATGGCCTCAACAACGAGGCGGCGGTTCACTGGAATCTAGGTGCCGAAGCGCTTTACGAAGCGACCATCCGCCAGGGACGCGGAACGGTAGCGAGTGGCGGTTCTTTAGTCGTGGAGACCGGTGCTTATACGGGTCGGTCGTCAAACGATAAATACATCATCGAAGAAGAGACCACGCGCGACAACATCTGGTGGGGTGCGGTCAACAAATCGAACACTGAAGCTCGGTTTGATGCGCTCCGTCTACAAATGCTCGCGTATTTTCAAGGCCGCGATGTTTACGTACAGGACCTCGTCGCCGGCGCCGATCCGGCTTATCAGTTGAAGGTCCGCGTGATCAGCGAGAGCCCCTGGCACAGTCTGTTCGCGCGCAATATGTTCCGCCAGCCAACGGCGGAGGAGATGTCGTCTTTCACACCGGAATTGACGATCCTCAACGCGCCTTACTACAAGACGCATGCGGAACGCGACGGCGTGAACTCAGATTGCGCGATCATGATGAATTTCAGGGAACGCATGGTTCTGGTCGCCGGCACCCAATACGCGGGTGAAATTAAGAAGTCGGTCTTCAGTTACCTTAACTACGTGCTGCCTGACCGGAACGTTTTGCCGATGCACTGCTCCGCCAATATCGGCGAGAAAGGCGATGTTGGAATTTTCTTCGGTCTTTCCGGGACGGGTAAGACGACCTTGTCCGCGGATGGCACCCGGACCTTGATCGGCGATGACGAGCATGGCTGGACCGAAGACGGTGTCTTCAACTTCGAAGGTGGTTGCTACGCCAAGGTCATCAATCTCTCGGCCAAGGCCGAGCCGGAAATCTTTGCGACTTGCGGTATGTTCGGCACGATCTTAGAGAATGTGGTGATGGATCCGAATACCCGGGTACTGAACCTCGACGATGGATCGCTCACGGAGAATACCCGTGCGTCATATCCCTTGTCGTTCATCCCGAATGTGGAGATGAGCGGCGTCGGCGGACAGCCGGAAAACGTGGTGATGCTAACAGCGGACGCCTTTGGCGTGTTGCCTCCTATCAGCCGCCTGTCGGCCGATCAGGCGATGTATCACTTCTTGTCGGGATATACCGCTCGTGTCGGGGGCACCGAACGGGGCCTGACCGAGCCG
>JABJCS010000046.1 GCA_018665505.1 Alphaproteobacteria bacterium | reverse complement strand
GTCCGTAAGGTCTCGGCATAATCCGGGGTCGCGAGCCGCGTGCCCGCCGGGACCGGTTTGCCGTCGTCGAGATAGACGGCGGAGATGGTAGGGTCGAGGATCAGTCCTGGGAGTGCTTCGTCGATGCATTCCGAAAGATAAGGGGTCACGGTGAAGCCACGGCTTGAATGGCGGATCGCCGGTTCCATGATATCCGCGAGGGAGAAGGTGCCGAAACGCGCCAACATCTCGCACCAGGCTTTCAGGCTTCCGGGTGCCGCGACTGATTTCGGGCCGATAGCGTTCTCGCGGCCTTCGGTCTCCAGATAATCGGGCATGATGTCGGAGACAGTCCGATAGACGTCCGGTGCCGCGCCGAGCGGGGCGCGGCCCAATCCGTCGAGAATTCGATGGCTACCGTCGGCCAAGCGGATATGCGCCAAGCCGCCGCCGACGATACCAACCATCATCGGCTCCACCACGGTCAGTGTGAACAATGAGGCGACAGCCGCATCGATAGCATTTCCACCGGCCGCGATCATCTCGGCACCTGCCGCCGAGGCCAGCGGATGGCTGGTGGAGACCATGCCGCGCGTGCCCGTGGCGGGGTGCTTCTCGCAGGTAAACGTGACGGCCATTAATCGCTGTCCCGTTGATGTTTGGGGCCGGTCTCGGAGAAGACCCAAAGCCCCGCGCGTTTCCAATTGAAACTGTCGCTTTGCTCTCGTTGGTCGCGGGTTGCGTCCAGTGTAGCGACAACATCTTCCCCGCTCTCTGCCTCGGCCTCATAAAGGGCAAGGTGCTGCAGCGGACATTTTTGGCCTTTCTCCGCCGTCAACACGAAGCGCTGAGCGTTTTTCCAACCAGTGCTCGCGAGCACTTCGCGGATGTGGGTATTTTCATACCAGTCGTCGAATTCCGCTTCACGGCCTTCGACCGGCTCGCTGAGGACGACCACCATATGTTTCGCCATGACTTCGCTCCCGATGAATGCGCTACAGTGTCTTCGATAGATGTGCGACGGACTCGGACGGTGGCGAGAGGACAGGTACATCGACTGTGGCGCTGACAGCCGCGCGCGCTCGGTCCATGGAAAAATGGGCCAGCAGGATCGCGTTACACGCCCCGATACCGGCGGCGGCTTCCGCAATCAATCGATTGTGAGTTTCCGCGTCGCCCCGGTCGATGGCATAGCGCGCGCCTTCGACCAGCACGCTTCGCAACGTGGCATCGCTGCCGCGCGCCGATTTCATGTCGGAGAACTCCTGCTCCATCGACGCAATGGAATCCTTGAAGGTTACCAGCATGACGATGTCGCCGCCGATATCCAACGCGCTGTCGAACATAGCCTCATTCGGTTTCAGAATGGAGACCGGAACCGCCCCTGCGGCAGCCTCGATTGCGGGGCCGAAAGCGGAGCAGCAATACAGGACACCATCAACGCCGCGGGCAGCGGCGTATCCGGCCAGGCCGATGATCCTGTTCGAGAGCTCTTCCGTCAGTTCCCCCGCCGCGGCGCGGTCGGTAGAGAGGCTGCTATCGAGTAGATGGAATGTCTCCGCTTCGGGCCAAAGGTCCGCGAAGGCTTTTTCTGTGGGGTCCATGGAGACGACAGTGGCGTGGATGAGCGCAATCTTCGGCATGTCTTTAGAATTCCTTTCCGATTTTAGCATCGATGGAATAGTGTCCGCCGCTTTCGACGGCGACGGAAACTTCGTCCTGTCGCGGTTCGAAACAGACGAACCGTGATATAATTTGGGGTGATTTGGCAATGTCTTGGCGGATCGGGTTTTCCGTGCCGAAGCGTATCATCGCGTCGGTACCGATTATTTCGACCTCTGCGGACATGCCGCTCTCCCCTCAATCGGGGAACATCCTGAGAAATCGATGGTGGGCCCCCCGTCCCATAACAACCTATGCCGGGATGTTACAGGGGGCGACCGTAGCTTACGAATTAGATTCGAAGAAAGGCGAGGTGCCTATTTCCTCATCTTCTTTTTCATCTTGTCCTTCATTTCGGCACCTTTGCCTTTGCCCATGCCCTTACCTTATTTCTTATCGGACATTTTCGCCGTCTTATCCTTCATGTGCTTCTTGCCCTTTTCCTTCATCTGCTTATGACTTCCAGCAGTGGCGGCTTTATCGGTGAGTTGGACGCCATCGGAATATGAGATTCCGAACGGGGCGATGGCTCCGAACACCAACATGAGAGCAAAGGTCGTGGCGGTAATGAGTGTCTTTTTCATTGAGACTATCCTTGTGGGTTATATGCCGTGACTAATGGGGTGGCATGTGACGATAGATAGCTAACGAGCAGAAACTAATACACAATGCATTTATGAGCGCCGCACAATTGGGGCCGCCACGCTTTCGATCATGACGTTGACGCATGCAGGCTTGCCGCTCGCCAAGGCGCGGTCGAGCGCTGCGGGAAGGTCGGCGGCTTTAGTGACCAACTCACCGTGGCCGCCCATGGCTTCAACGACTTGGTCGTAACGGGCGGGCAACAGCTCGCAGCTATGAGCGCGGTTCTCGCCGTAGTCGCGGATTTGGATTTGATGCTCCGCATTCCAGCACGCGTCATTGCCGACCACTGCGACGACCGGCAGGCCATTGCGCACGGCGGTATCGAACTCGGCCATGTGAAAGCCGAAGGTTCCGTCGCCCATGATGGTGATGACCGGGTCGTTCGTCTCCGCGACTCGGGCCGCGAATGCGAAGGGCGTGGCGGCGCCAATGGATCCGGCGACACCGTTGGTGATACGGCGCTCGCTGTCCAAGTTTGCTTGCGCCCATTGGCCGATCTCACCTCCGTCCATGATCAACACCGCGTTTGGATTGCGCTCCATCAGCCCTTTTACACCTCGGCACAGGTCGAGCGCGTGCAGTGTGCCTTCGTGCTGGCCGGTAATGTCCTGCCATACATCGGGGCGATGGGTGATGGCAGCGTGCACCGCCTCTCGCCAAGTGGTGTCGCCGGCATCGCGTCCGCGCTCGGTCAAGGTGGCGGTCGCTGGATGCGAATCCGCGATCGCGCTGTGGATCAGACGCGCACCTTTGCTGGTGGATGCCCGCTCGATTAGGTCGATATCGGGATCGACGACCACGAATTTACAATCGGCATCGACCGACGGCGTGTCGCCGAATTTAAGCGTGAAGTCGAGCGGCTTGCCGAGCAACACAATGAGGTCGGCTTTCTGTAATTCTTCCGCAAAAGCACCGAGGCACGGATCGTTTAATCCTCGCGGGCTCGCCATGCCGACGACCGGCACATTCAGTTTCGCTTCGAGGGCACGCTGTGCCGCCCGACCCCTTGCCGTGCACATATGCGGGCCAACCAGGATCAGTGGCCGCTCGGCGGCATCAAGGGCGGCGAGAACCGCGTCGGCCGCCACGTCCGACAGAGGTTGTGTATCCGGCGTGAAGTCTTCCTCGCTGGGCCAGAGGATCGGATCGTTTTCGACAATTCCTTCCAACACATCCGACGGAAGGCTCAGATGTACTGGGCCGGGCCGACCCGACGCGGCGATCTTGATGGCGAGCGCCAGGTCATAACCAACTTCCGCTGCCGATTCCGCCATCCAGGACGCCTTTGTCACCGTGGCTGCCATTTCCGCTTGAGGCAGTTCCTGGAAGCTGCCGCGCCCGAGTTCGTTCGTCGGCGCATGGCCGGAGATCAACACCATCGGCATTTCCGAGGCTAGTGGCGTGCAGAGTGCCGCGACCGCGTTGGTGTGCCCGGGACCACCGGTCACCATCGCAAGGCCGACATTACCGGTCAGCTCCGCCCACGCGCCGGCCATCATTACGGCGGCACCCTCTTGGCGCACATGGGTCAGGTTGATTTTCGTACCGATCGTGGCGTCGAATATTTCCATGATATGGTTACCGGACAGCGTGAATATCTGGTGCATTCCGGCGCGGTCCAAGGTGCGGGCGACGATATCGGCGCCTCTCAGCGTATCGGTCATTCTGTTCTTCCGTTTTTTAGTGACGCGGCAGGCAACGCGCGCCGATTGATTTATCGTTTGAAATTGCGAACGGGCGTGTTGCCATCTTGCGGCGGCGTATCCTGTTCGGAAAGTTCTATTTCGGCCCACCCGATATGCGGCCCTTCATACGGGGCGTCCACACCAAAGGGCCGGTCGCCGGCGATGGTGACACGCTCCATGCGGCGGCGCTGCGGATAGTAATCGTGGATCGCGTAATGCAAGACGCAGCGGTTGTCCCACATGACCATCGTATTGGGCTCCCAGTGGAGGCGGAACTGATACTCGGGCACCTTCGCCAAGTCGAATAGCATGGTCAGTAAAGCGGTGCTCTCGCTGTCCTTCATTCCCTTAATGCCGATGGTAAACTGCGGATTGACGAAGATGCTCTTGCGGCCGCTCTCCGGATGTACTCTGACCACGGGGTGCGTGCGGATCGGATATTTGTCCTCGATCTCGCGCAGGCGTTTCTTGCTCTCCGGGTCGTCGCCGAACAAGGTGCGGAACGGCTTGAAATCGAAAACCCCCTCGAGACCCGAGACCAGCCGTTGCATCTCGTCGTTTAAGCCTTCGAACGCCGCCGTCATGCTGGCGAACATGGTGTCGCCGCCAAGGCGCGGTGTGATCGTCGAGCGCAGGATCGTCGCCATCGGCGGCGACTCGCGGAAAGTTTCATCACTGTGCCACCTGTCTGTAAGGTGCGGGGGATTGTCCCGGTGATTGTCGAGAATGATGAGCTCGGGAATACCGTCGAGAGTGGGTGAGAAGGGATGCACGGAGAGTTCACCGAACAATCGACCGAAGGCGAGTTGATCATGCGCCGTGATATCTTGCGCCCGGAGCACCAAGACTTCGTTCTCGAGGAATGCCCGGTGAACGACCGCGAACTCGCTATCCGTGAGCGGTTGAGAGAGGTCAAGGTTACCGATCTCCGCGCAGAGATTCCGGCCAAGGCGTGTGATTTCGATCTCAGCTGTTCTATCGGTTGCTTTTATTGCGGCTCCAGACATTCAACTGTCCTTCCCTTTACCGTTCGCTGGCGTGCAGGTTTGTGCGTTAGTTTCACCCTTGCGCGGCTTGTTCTGCAAGCAAATGCATGACGATGGAAGTGGGCCCGTCTATTTCGAAAATCTCCGGCCCGGGAGCAGCGTCGCGGTGTAGCGGACTTTGCCGTTCCACATTAGTCGCTCGCCAGATATCTCTGTCTTGGCCACTTGCGTGCAATGCTGTCGCCCTTTACCCCGCCGCCGCTTTGGCGTTCTCGCCACCGCCGAAATGCGGCATCACTTCTTCCGCGATCTTGGTGTATTGCTCCAGCATTGCGGATTCGGGCGTGCACATTGGCATCGAGAGATTGATGTACTCGAGGCCGGGGAACTGCTCCTCGAAGCCCTTGATTAATTCGATCAGGTCTTCCGAGGTGCCCGCAAACCAAGCGCCCATGTCCATGTAATCCTCAACATTGGGCACACCCTGCGCGTACCAGTCGCCGCGCTGCGCGATAATATCGAGCTGTTCCGGTGTGACGCCCGGCAGGAATCCCAATGGGCCGAACATCTTGGCGTGTTCCTCGAACAGTGGCGTGATCTCCTTGATCGCCTGCTCGCGGGTCTCGCCAAGATACATATGCAGACCGATATTCAGGCCTTCGCCGAGTTTCAAATCCTTGCCTGCGCGCCGACCGGCTTCCTGATAGGCGATGATCGGCCCCGCCTCGAGCGTTGCGGCACCGCCGCCGATAAATCCTTTGAGACCGTATTTATGCATAAACTCGAGGCCGCGCGGCTTGGCGCTGACGACCGGTTGCCATGCTTCGACCGGCAGATTGACCGGGCGCGGTACCATGGTGATTTCCTTCAGGTCGTAGCCGCGATAGGGCACCTGTGCCGGGATCGTGTAGTGCTTGCCCACATGTGAGAATGATTGCTCGTTGAACGCCTTGAAGATGACCTCGCATTGTTCCTCAAACAGATCGCGGTTGGCGTCTTGATCGATCATCGGGTTGCCAAAGGTCTCTACCTCGCGGCTGTGATAACCGCGGCCGACGCCAAATATGGTGCGGCCCTTGGTCATGATATCCGCTTGGGCGTAATCCTCGGCCAGGCGGAGAGGGTGCCACATCGGTGCGATGTTGAAGCCGCAGCCGATCTTGATCTGCTCGGTGATATGACAGAGATGCACCGCGGCCATCAGATTGTTCGGGATCACCTCGTAGCCTTCGTGCTGGAAGTGATGCTCCGCCATCCACATCGAATGATAGCCGAGCTTATCCATGGTCTGCGTGACCCGTTCCAGCTTGCCGAAGACACCGCGCAATTCCTCGTCGGAGAAACGCCGTTCATTGGCCGGAGTCGATTTTTTGCCCCGGTCCGGCATATCGATATGGCCCGCATAAACTGTTGTGAATTTATTGATCATGGCGTTTCCCCTGTTCCGAATTCTCTTGGCCAATAAAGTCTGCTCGTTCGCGCTCCGGGCAAGACCCTGCACGATTTACCCTCGTCCTCTCCGAATTTGATATTAAACTCATTGGAAATGGAATGAGGGAGAGCAATCATGGCCGAGAAAATCCTAAGCGAAGAAGAGCGCAAGCTGAGAGATACAGCGGCGAAAGTTTTGCCTGCCGGAGGATTCGGCAATGAAGGCTCGGGCGTTGTCATCCGGCGGGGCGAGGGCGGACATGTCTGGGATGTTAGTGGCAACGAGTATGTCGATTATCTGCTCGGCTCCGGCCCGATGCTGATCGGCCATTGTCACCCCGAAGTCCTGGCGGCGGTCGAAGAGCAGACCCCCAAAGGCTCGACGTTTTTTTCCAATAACGAGCAGGGCATCCTGCTGGCAGAAGACATTGTCGATGCGGTCGCCTGCGCCGACAAAGTGCGCTATGTCTCGAGCGGCTCCGAGGCAACGTTTTACGCCATGCGGGCGGCGCGGACCTATCGCAAGCGCGACAAGATCCTAAAATTCGAGGGCGGCTTCCACGGCATGAACGATTACGCCTTGATGAGCATGGCGCCAAAGCGGCCCGGCAACTTCCCCCAAGCGATCCCGGATTCGGCGGGCATTCCGCAGAAGGTCCAGCAGGAGATGCTGATTGCGCCTTACAACGATATCGACGCGGCAGTCACCCTAATCCGCGAGCATCAGGAAGAATTGGCCGCCGTTATCGTCGAGGCCTTCCAACGGCTGATCCCGCCCGCTCCTGGTTTCCTGGAGGCGCTGCGTGAGGTTACGGAGGAAACCGGCGTCGTTTTGATTTTCGACGAAGTCGTCACCGGTTTTCGGTTCGCTTATGGCGGGGCGCAGGAATATTACGGCGTCGTGCCCGACATGTGCTCTTTGGGCAAGGTGGTCGGCGGTGGCTATCCGTTGGCCTGCATCGCCGGCAAAGACGCTATTATGGCGCATTTCGACGCGTCGCGGGTCGCCGAGGACGAGTTCATGCAACAGATCGGCACGCTGTCGGGCAACCCCGTCGCAGCTGCCGCGGGCCGTGCCACGCTCCGTGTATTGCGGGAACCGGGTGCCTATGACCGTCTGCACGCGACGGGCCGCAAATTGAAGGACGGCATTGCGGAGTTGCTCCAGAAGACTGGCACCAAGGCCCAGGTTGTGGGTGAGCCGCCGCTCTTCGATGTCTTCTTCACACAAGAGGACGTGCGTGACTACCGCACCCTGACCCGCGTCGACACCGCGGCGCAGGCCAAATTCAACGCGGCGGTCTGCGCGCGCGGCATTATCAAGGGCGGCAACAAATACTACGTGTCGCTGGCCCATACGGATGAAGATGTCGAATTCACGCTGAACGCGGTCGAAGAAGCTCTCGCGGAGTCGCACGCCACAGCGTGATGCGCGCGTCGCCACCCTTCGAAAGGCTTAGGGTGAGGTCTCTGTTTTGGGCCTCACTCTCAGCCCTTTATCCTGGGCCTGTCGAAGGACGAAGGGTCAGCGGGCCAACAATCTGGGAAACATGTATCCATGCAATTTGATCTAAAAGGTAAAGTCGCCCTCGTCACCGGTGGCGGGCGCGGGATTGGAAAGTCGGTCTCACTGGCGCTGGCGCGTGAAGGTGCCAATGTGGCGCTTTGCGGGAGGACGCAGGAAACCTTGGATGAGACGGCGGCGGAGATTCGCGCGCTCGGAGTCGAGGCGTGGCCGATTGTCGCTGATGTGCGCGAGTATCCGAATATAAAGCGGTTTGTCGCCGAGGCTGCCGAGGCCGCTGGGCGGATCGATATTTTGGTGAATAATGCGGT
>JABJCS010000451.1 GCA_018665505.1 Alphaproteobacteria bacterium | reverse complement strand
CTCCTCGGCGTAGCGCACATGCGCATCGAATATCGTTATGACTTCGCTCGACGGTTGATGAACGGTCCATCCGCCCCGGCGGTCCGGCGTCATCTCGTTTTGGATGTGGGCATTATTGAAGGTGCCGCGCATCATCACTTCGTGGTTCGTCCGGCGTTGCAGGAAGCCGCTGTAATCGGCGGCGTCCACACCGCGATCGGCCAAATATTCACCTGCGAGACTGCCGTCCAAGATGCGCGCACCCGGCGAAATATGATCCGTTGTCACATTGTCGCCGAGCAGGGCAAGAATCGCCGCACCTTCGATATTACGCACCGGTTTCTGCCGGGTAGCGGTTTCCAAGAACGGCGGTTTCAGAATGTAGGTACTGTCGTCTTCCCAGGCATAAGCGCTGCCGTCGCCGACATCGATCTCGTCCCACGGCGCGCTGCCTTGGGAAATATCCGCATAACGGGCGGTGAAGAGGTCCTCGGTGACGTGCAGGCGAATGGCCGTGTCGATCTCCTCAGCGCTTGGCCAAACATCCCGCAAATAGACAGGCGCGCCAGTAGGATCCGTTCCCAAAGGCTCGGTCGTGATATCCGCCACCACACTGCCCAACAGCGCATACGCGATCACCAGAGGAGGTGAGCCCAAATACGCGAGCTTCACATGCGGGTGAACACGGCCTTCGAAGTTGCGATTGCCGGAAAGAACGGCCGCGACGCTACGGTTGTTGGCGGATAAATCCGCCGCGATATCCTCCGCCAAGGCGCCTGAGCCGCCGCAGCAGGTCATGCAGCCATAACCGGTGACGTGGAACCCCAATTCCTCCAGCGGGGCCATCAGCCCGGCGCTGGTCAAATAATCGCCGACCGCGCGCGAGCCCGGCGAGAGAGACGTCTTCACCCAGGGTTTCGCGGTCAATCCTTTCGCGCGGGCCTTTTGCGCGAGCAATCCTGCCGCCAGCATGACCCGAGGATTCGAGGTATTGGTACAGGATGTAATCGCCGCGATCACGATATCACCGTCGTGGAGCTTCCCGTCCTCGCCCCCGATCTCACCGCCCAACTCATCCAACGCCGATACATGCGCCTGGCTCAACGGCACTTGGCTTTGCGGCAGTTTCGGCCCGGCAAGGCTGGCCTCGACAAGGCTTACATCGAACTCGATGAGATCCGAATAGGCGCGCTCCACGGTATCGTCGCGCCACATGCCTTGCGCCTTACAATAGGCCTCTACCAAGGGGACTTGATCGCCGCGACCGGTCAGACGCAGGTAGTTCAAGGTCTCCTCATCGGTTGGGAAAAACCCGACGCTGGCGCCGTATTCGGGCGCCATATTGGCAAGGGTCGCGCGCTCCGGCAGGCTGAGGGTATCCAGGCCCGGTCCCATATACTCGACGAACTTTTGCACCACCCCATGTTCGCGCAGCCTGCGCGTCAACGCCAAGACAAGATCGGTAGTCGTCGTCCCCTCGCGCAATTGTCCGACCAAGCGCACGCCGACCACGTCTGGCATCAACATGCTGACCGGCTCACCGAGCATCGCTGAGAGTGCTTCGATGGCGCCGACACCCCAGCCCAGCACCGACAACGCATTGATCATCGGTGTGTGGCTATCGCCCGCCAACAGACTATCCGGAAAAGCGACGAGACCGTGGTCCTTGTGATCCTCGGACCAGATGACGCGCGCCAATGATTCTAGATTGATCTGATGACAGATACCCTGGCCCGGCGGCAACACGCGCATATTACGAAACGCGTTCTGCGCCCATTTCGCGACCCGGTAGCGTTCCGCATTGCGTGTAAACTCTGTCGCCATGTTCCGGTTCAGCGCATCGGCTTGCCCCGCGACATCGACGATGACCGAGTGATCCATGATGAAATCGACCGGCCGGACCGGATTGACGAGCTCGGGATCGCGCCCCGCCGCCACCATCTGTTCTCGCATCGCCGCTAAATCCGCCAATAGCGGAATGCCGGACACATCATGCATCATGATGCGGGTCGGGAAGAAGCTGATCTCAGTCGGGTTTGTCGCCTTCGCCGACCAAGCGGAAAACGCCTCAATGCTCTGCCGCCCCACAATCTCGCCGTCCTCGTGACGGAGTGCGTTCTCTAGCAATACTTGCAACGAATAGGGAAGCCGACCGACCCCGGCGAGACCCGCCGCTTCCGCTTTCGGCAGGCTGAAAATAGTGTAACGCTTGTCGCCGACGCGCAGTTCGTCCTTGGCGTTGAAGCTATTGCTCTTGCTCATCGCAATCCTCGCTATTTTAACTTTAGTCCACCAGCGGCATGACGTTTTCCGCGAACTCCGCCATACGGGTCAGCATCGCGTTTTTGTCATTCGCGGCCACGTTCACGATCATTGTGGACACGCCCGCTTCCGCGAAAGAACGGATGTCTTCAGCGCGTTGTTCGGGCGATCCGGTGAAGCTTTGGCGGCCACCATCGACATGCTCCTGCTCTTGCGCGCTGTGGAAGGCGCAGTTGTAGGAGAGTGCGATGGTTGACATGTCACGTCCGGCATCATCCGCCACGCGTTTCAGCTTATCGAGCCGCGCCGTATAGGTCTCCAGCTTGTCCATGCGGAACTTCGGATTGCTGCCGAACGGATACCAGGCGTCACCATGTGAGACCGCACGGCGGATCGCGGGCATGCTCTCGCCGCCGATCCAAATCGGCGGGTGCGGGTCCTGTACCGGGCGAGGGTCGGTATCGACATTGGCGAATTTGAAGAACTCGCCGTCATAGGAAGGGTTCGGGTCGATCCAGCAGGCTTTCATCACGTCGATATACTCATTGGTGACTTGGCCCCGCGATGCAAAGGGTGGCAGGTTCAAGGCTTCGAATTCTTCCGGCATCCATCCAGCGCCACAGCCCACGGTCACGCGTCCACCGGACAGCACGTCCGTCGTCGCCAACGACTTTGCCATAAAAATCGGGTTACGGTGCGGCATCACAACGACCGAGGTCATGACCCTGATCGTGCTCGTCACGGCGGCGATCCAAGCAAGAAGCGCGAACTGCTCCATGCAATCGGTCTCGCCGTCCGAGCTCCAGCGGAATTCACCTGTCTCGCTATAGGGATAGTTTGCGTCGATCTTGCGCGGTACCACCAGATGGTCAGACGCCGTGATATAGCCATAGCCCAACTTCTCCGCCGTCACGGCGATTTCCTTCATCACCTCCGGCTTGGCCAAAGGTCCCCGATTGGGCATCGATAATCCGAATTGCATCTGCTGTCCCCCTAATTCCGCATGCGATAGGAGAGACTATAGTTTCGGCGCGACGAACACCTATCCTTATTGTGGAAAGTGAGGCGCCATGAATGACATGAACGATATCGCCGTCAGCGCGAGTGACCGAAACGCGGTGAAAATTACCGAGGTCGAATGCATCCCCCTCAACGTTCCCTTCAAAGTGCCGTTCAAAATCTCCACCGGCGCGGCACGCCCGGTCGTCGAGACGCTCATCGTGAAGATACATACCGACCAAGGTGTCACCGGCATCGGCGAGACCCAGGCCTGGCGGCGGCAGGGCAGCGCCGAGACACTGGCCGGCCAAATCAACGTCATCAAGAACCATTTCGAGCCACAACTGGTTGGCCGTTCGCCCTTCGATATCGCCTCGATCATGCACGGCTTGAACGAGAGCATGTATCATTCGCAATACTCGCAAGCGCCGATCGGCGACGCACTCTACGACATTGTCGGCAAGGTGTTGGGTGTTCCCGTCCACCAAATCCTCGGCGGTAAGACACGCGACAGCGTACGGATCGCCGCCGTGCTCACCATGAAGGGCACCGTCGAATCGCTGGTGGAATCGGCAGATGAGTTCTTCGAACGAGGGTTCCGCCATTTCGTCCTCAAGATCGGTAATGATCCGATGTCGGATATCAAGAACGCAGAAGCGCTCCGCAATCGTTTCGGCCATGAGGTCGCATTGCGTGTCGACGCCAATGCCGCACTCGATTACGACGCCGCGTTGAGCCTGCTCACCAAGCTGGAGCCCTTCGATCTTGAGACGGCGGAGCAACCACTGGCGATTTGGGATATCGACGGCATGGCCGCGCTGGCGAAGGCCGTGCGAATGCCGCTGATGGCCGACGAATGCGCCGCCACGGACCACGCCCTGATCGACATCATCCGCAAGCGCGCGGCCACATCGGCGCAAACTAAGGTCGCCAAGAACGGCGGCATTTATCACATCCGCCGCCTTTGGCATATCTTGGCGGCGGCGGGCATGGGCATTAACCCCGGCAATCACCCGGCGACCAGCGTCGCCACCGCGTCGGTCGCGCATATGTGCGGCTCCTGGCCAACCGAGCTGATGGCGGGTGTCTTTGCCGTCGGTGTCAGCGGGGCCTTGGCCGAAGATATCGCGGAAAATCCGCTGCGCCCCGTCGACGGCGAACTTCCGATCCCGGACGGCCCAGGGCTCGGTGTCACTCTCGACGAAGACGCGCTAAAACGCCTTCGCGTCGATATCTGACGGTACACCGATGGCAAACCGAGAATTGAGCTGCGATGCGGTTATCGTCGGCGGCGGTCTCGCGGGATTAACGGCGGGAATACGCCTGCGGGAACTCGGTCGCGACCCCATTGTCCTAGAAGCACAAGAGGGCGAGGTCTACGCCAACAATACCCGGTGGGGCGGCGGTGTCTTTCATTTAGCTTTTCGTAGCGTCATGGCCCCTGCGGCGGAACTGGAACGACGGACGATCGACATGTCGAAAGGGTTCGTCGCCAGAGACCTCGCGCATATCATGGCCGAAGATTGCGAGCGGGCAACCCACTGGCTGCAAGGCCACGGTGTCGAGTTCGTCTCCATGGACCCGGACGAAGGCTGGCGCGATTTCGTGTTGGCGCCGCTTGGTTTTCACGACAAACCAGGGCTGCACTGGGAAGGCTCCGGCTCGGACGTGATGATGCGCCGATTGGTCGGGCAATACCGCGCCGCCAACGGGCGCTTACTTCAAGGCGCCAAAGCGGTGAGACTGTTGACGGACGAAGCCGGTTGCAACGGGTTACTGGCCGAAACCAGTGCGGGCAAGATTCGAATCGAAGCGCCAGCCGTCATCCTGGCGGATGGTGGGTTTCAAGGAAATCCGGACCTGCTGCGCCGGTTCGTGACGCCGCACCCGGACCGAATGCTACAACGGGGACCTGGCGTGAGCGACGGCACCGGTATCCGGCTCGCCGAGGCCGCGGGGGCGGAATTGATCGGTATGAAATATATCTACGCCCATACGCTGAGCGCTGACGCTCTCCACAACGACGCGCTCTGGCCCTTCCCGTTCCTCGATTTTGTCTCGGCGGCGGGAATGATGGTCGACACGAAGGCACGGCGGTTCGTCGACGAAGGAGAGAATTTCGTCTTTCTGTCGAATGGCATTGCCCATCACGACGAAGCAAACCCGCCTTACGCGGTGTTCGACGATGCCATTTGGGAAGAAGCGGGTCGGCATTTCTTTTGGCCGCCCAATCCGAATCTGCCGGAACAAGACGGCACCCTGCATATTGCCGACAGCATCGCTGAATTGGCCGCACTCGCGGGACTGCCGCCGCAAACGCTTGTCGAGACCGTCGGCGCCTACAATGCAGCCTTGGCGGAGGACACTTTGGAGACACTCGCACCCGCGCGCGGTAACGCCAAAGAAGATGCGCGACCAATAGCGAAACCGCCCTTCTATGCGGCACCCGCTTGTGTCGGCCTCACCCACACCATGGGCGGCGTGCGCATCAATACAGACGGACGGGCGCTGCGGGCCGACGGCAATGCCATTCCCGGATTGTTTGCTGCGGGCGATGTCACCGGTGGGCTCGAAGGCGGCCCCGCCGTCGCTTACATCGGCGGGCTGCAGGAAGCTTTAATCTTTGGCCTGAGAACGGCGGAAGCCATCGCCAGAGCCAAAAACACATGAGCATGGGAGACAGCCCCTTCGACTTCGCCATTGTCGGCGGTGGACTGGCCGGGCTGACCGCCGGTTTGCGCGCGGCGGAATTGGGCAAGCGCGTGCTCATTCTCGAGCAAGGCAGCGACCCACGGTATCCCTGCAATTCCCGATATTCGGGCGGCGTCTTCCACATTGCATATGGCGACCCTCACCGCCCCGCCGAAGAACTCATGGCGGCTATCACGACGATGACCAAGGGCAAGGTGGACACGGTGGTCGCCCAAGCCGTCGCGGATCATTCGGCCCGGACGTTGGATTGGCTCCGCCAACAAGGTGCCAAGTTCATTCGCGGGCCACTCGCTTGGCAACGGTTCTTAATGGCGCCGCCGCGCCCGCTGAAAGCCGGGCTCGACTGGCCAGGATATG
>JABJCS010000450.1 GCA_018665505.1 Alphaproteobacteria bacterium | reverse complement strand
CGTCCGGTGGATTTGTGCTCGCCTTTACCGCTGCTTTTGACGTCGGCGATCGCGTCGCTATTGCAGACCCTGGTTACCCGGGATCCCGCAATATTTTGCTTGGACTGGGTGTTGAGCCGGTTCTTGTGCCAACGGGTCCTGAAACACGGTTTCAGCCGACCCCTGAACTGTTGGACAAAATTGACGGAAAACTCGATGGTTTAATTGTTGCTAGCCCCTCGAATCCTACCGGAACAATGTTGGGCGAAGGGGAGTTGCAGGCTCTTAGCGCTTATTGCCTAGATCGGGGTGTGCGGCTGATCTCAGACGAGATCTATCACGGGATAACCTATGAAAAACCAGGAGTGTCGGCATTGCGGTTTGATGAAAACGCGGTGGTGATTAACAGTTTCTCGAAATACTTTTCAATGACGGGTTGGCGAGTTGGCTGGATGGTCGTTCCAACAGACCTACTCAGAAGCGTTGAATGCCTTGGGCAGAACCTTTTTATTTCTGCACCAACACTTTCTCAATATGGTGCCGGTGCGGCATTTGATTGCACAGTTGAGTTGGATGCAAATGTGGCGCGCTATGCGGAGAACCGAAAGATTTTACTATCCGAATTGCCCAAGGCAGGTTTCGACCGTTTAGCGCCAGTCGATGGTGCGTTTTATGTTTATGCCGATATTTCCAGCCTGACGAATGACAGCGAAAATTTTTGCCGGCGCATGCTTGATGAAACGGGCGTCGCCGCGACACCAGGTACTGACTTTGATCAGGGGCGCGGCAACGCTTATGTCCGGTTCTCATTCTCTGGCCCCACCGCAGGCATTACTGAAGCTGTGGAGCGCTTACAGCACTGGATGACAAAGACCGGTTAAACCCGTGCTACTGCGTGATGCGTTTCCACCAGCCGCGCTTGGGTGTTGCTTCCGAATTCTCAGTTGGCTCTGCCGCACCGCTTGAACTATCTGGCTTTGGTTCTGACACAGTTTCAGCTTTGCTTTCAGCGGCCGCAGCGACGGGAGTGTTCCCGTTTTTACTGGAGTTTGACGAGGCGGCATCGGTGTTGGAATCGACCGAAGAAGCGTCATTGTTACCTGCTGCCGCTTGATCGCCCGCTGCATCAGAATTTGGCGTGCGCGGATTGCGGCGTCTGCCACCACGTCGACCTCTTCTGCGACGACGCGGTGCGGCTTGTTCGTCAGTAGCCTCACCATTGGTCTCAGAGCTTTCTGCCGGAGAGGTGTTAGCAGTCGTCTCACCATCGCTATCAGCAGTGGTGTTATCACCATCACTATTCTGCTTGGCAGCATCGTTACTTTTGCGACGCCGTCTTGGACGGCGCTTCCGCGTGTTTTCCTTGGGTGCGCTGTCAGCGTCGTCAACTGCGTCGTCACTCGAAGGTTCAATGACGACAGCATCACGGATGACTTCTTCGGTCTCTCCTGACGCGGAGCGCCCCTGTAGTCGCTCGAGCCGCATATCAGGTGGGATCAGTCTATCGTCGCCAAGCACATTTACCCGGAAGCTGTACCGAGATTCAATTTGGGTCAATGAATCACGCTTTTGATTGAGAATATAAAGCGCAATGGGCGTTGGGACCGTTACCGCGATTTCGCTGCTACGGTTTCGAATGCCCTCTTCTTCGACGGACCGGAGGACATGTACCGCTGTTGATTCAGTAGATCGGACGACACCAGTGCCATCGCAATGAACGCAGGTCTCGGTGCTGTTTTCGACGATACTTGGCCGCATACGCTGCCGGGACAGTTCGAATAAGCCAAAATTGCTAATCCGTCCGAGTTGGATACGGGCACGGTCAGTCTTAACGGCTTCTTTCAACCGTCGTTCGACGCCACGTTGATTCCGAGAAACATCCATATCGATAAAGTCGATAACGATTAGTCCGGCGAGATCGCGCAGACGCAGTTGGCGCCCGACTTCGCTGGCCGCTTCAAGATTTGTCTTGTAGGCGGTTTCTTCGATATTCCGTTCGCGGGTCGAGCGGCCCGAGTTCACATCGATCGCAACCAAGGCTTCCGTTGGGTTAATAACGAGATAGCCGCCAGACTTCAGTTGAACCACTGGGCTGTGCATTGATTCCAGTTGCTGTTCGACCTGATACCGGTGAAACAAAGGAATCGTTTCATCGCGATAGGGTTGAACGCGCTTGGCATGACTCGGCATCATCATCCGCATCAGCTTTTTAGCGGCGGTGTAGGCATCGTTGCCTTCAACGAAGATTTCTTCGATTTCCCGTGAGTATAGATCGCGAATGGCGCGTTTAATTAAGTCGCCTTCTTCATAGACCAAAGCAGGCGCTGCCGATTGCAGGGTCAGTTCGCGAACATCTTCCCATAACTTGGTTAGGTAGTCGAAATCGCGTTTGATCTCGGACTTATTCCGTTCCATGCCTGCGGTACGCATGATGACGCCCATACCCTCTGACACGTTCAGGTTTTTCAACAAGTCACGTAACCGCCTGCGATCTGCAGTACTGGTGATTTTTCGGGAGACGCCACCGCCGCTCCGTGATGTGTTGGGCATCAATACGCAGTAACGTCCGGCGAGTGACATATAGCTGGTTAGCGCGGCGCCCTTATTACCCCGTTCTTCCTTGACGACCTGCACCAGCAATATCTGCCGTCGCTTGATAACTTCTTGGATTTTATAACGGCGCATCGGGTTGTCGCGGCGCTCGGATTTTTTTGCTTTGCCGTCACCTTCTTTGGCTGGGGCCTCTGCAGCGTCTGACGCTTCTACGGCGTCGGTGTCAGCTGTGGTTTCACCATTTTCTGTACCGTCTTCGGCGTTTTCCTCCGAAGCGGTTGAGGCCTCTTCGGAACTACTGTCGTCTGCGACATTCTCTGCAGATTCTTCAGTCGTTCCTTCTTCAGCGGCCGCAAGGTCCTCGCCGGTCTCTTCTTCTCCGGAGACCTCAGCACCGCCATCATCATCTGAAGAGGGAGCCTCGTCGGACTCGCTAACCTCGGTTGTGTCTTCGTCTAAATCATCTGGGGCATCGTCGACCTCGACGTCGCCATCAATCTGGTCGATGTGAGCCTGAGCGGCTGACGCGTTTGCTTCAAACTGCGCGACGTCGCGTTTCAGGGCTTCGCGATCTTCGACTGGTATCTGATAATAGTCGGGATGAATTTCGCTAAAGGCCAGGAAACCATGCCGGTTTCCACCGTAATCGACAAAGGCAGCCTGAAGTGACGGTTCGACACGCGTCACCTTTGCGAGGTATATATTGCCTTTGAGCTGGGTTTTTGTTGACGTTTCGACATCGTATTCATCTAGTCGATTGCCATTCGTGATCACCACCCGAACCTCTTCCGGGTGGGTGCCGTCAATTAACATTCGTTTCGTCATTGAAACTATATCTCCACGGTCGATGCGGACAGCCCGTGCGAACATCGGGCGGCATCAGACCGCTGTTATT
>JABJCS010000449.1 GCA_018665505.1 Alphaproteobacteria bacterium | reverse complement strand
ATCGTTTCGCTTGATTGCCCGGTCGGCGGAAATAGTCCGAAGAGGGCTCATGCCGATCAGGTCTTCCGCGTCGTGTAAGGCGTTCATATCTATTTTGTCGGCCCGCACGGTTACTTGCCGAATATCACGCTGTCCGATGGTCTCACCGCTGCGGATGCGTCGCACTAGAACCGGAATGTCGATGAGTCTGTGGTATCGACCGGTCGCGGTGATATGCCGTTTCATCTGTGATCCGCCTTCGCCACCCGTGAGCATGGCGGAGAACCGTCGTGTTTGCGGATCGAGTTGCAGCCGTCTGATTTTGACCGAAGGCATTGCCTCGCCAGGCAAATGCATCTGAAGTAGTCGGTTGTCGAGGTCGATTTCAAATTTGTCTGATTTGCCTAATTCACTGCGAATTTCCGCATCGATAGCTTCGCGGATTTGTTCAGTCGAGATCAGTATAGCCGAACGTTCGAGTACAGCTTGGTCTAGGGTGCTCAATGGTTTCCATTTTACACCATATGAACGTGATGCGTGATAGAGCCATTGAACGTTCAAGGTGATCCGCTTGCCCGGTTCCGGCGCTTGCAAGACGACGCGGTTGGCGTGCTGCCCGGCATTTTGGAAGATGTCGCCGAGGCGTACGACGTCGTCGCGGATAACCGTGTGGTGGCGCAGCGTGGCGGCGAGACTATCGCTGACCGATAGGAGGCCGCCCGCCGCCAAGAATACTGCCGCACCCAGAAGACGCCCGCTTTTGAATATTTGAGCGTGTTTCATGATCTGTTACCGTACGTTCGTCATGGTGGCCATCATCTGATCCGATGTTTCGATCACCTTGGAATTCATCTCGTAGGCCCGCTGAGCGGTGATGAGATTGGTGATCTCTTCAACCACGTTGACGTTAGACGTCTCGAGGAAGCCTTGTTGCAGGCGGCCGAAGCCGGCGGCATCAGGGTTTCCGGAAGTGGCCGAACCCGACGCCGGCGTCTCTAAGTAGAGATTGTCGCCGACTGCCAGCAGGCCTGCTTCGTTCGAGAAATTCGTGAGTTCAAATTGGCCGACGTTCTGTGGCGTAATTTGCCCGTCCAATTGAACGAGAACTTCGCCGCTGGAATTGACCGTGACGTCGATCGCCCCATCGGGGACGGTCAGACCCGGGAGCACCCGGAAGCCATCGACTGTTACAACTTCACCATCCTGACTTAGCTGAAAAGCGCCGGAACGGGTATATGCCGTCTCGCCGTCCGGCAGTTCGACTTGGAAATACCCTTCGCCGTTAATCGCCAAATCTAGGGTGTTTTCGGTCAAGGTCAGGTTGCCTTGTTCCGCAATTCGATAAACCGCGGCGGTTTTCACACCGAGGCCGATTTGCACGCCCGCGGGCACGATAGTACCAGAATCTGATGAGTCGGACCCCACGCGCCGTTGGTTTTGATATAACAGATCTTGGAATTCAACACGTCGGCGTTGATAAGCAGTCGTGTTCATATTCGCGATGTTGTGGGAGATGACCTCGACGTTGAGCTGTTGAGCCAACATTCCCGTCGCGCCGATATTAAGAGATCTCATTGGTTGTCTCCTTTACCCGCCTGCTGCACGTCGGGAAATCCGGCTTATCGCCTTCATTTGCCGTTCGTGTTCCTGTTGAATGGCCCGACCGAGGCTTTGGTGCGAGCGATGGACTTTGATCATTTCACCGAGCTCTAAAATCGCTTGAACATTGGATTCCTCCAACATGCCTTGCGCGATCTTAGGATTCTCAACTTCCTGAGGTTCCTGATCTTCAGGCGCGATATAAAGATTGTTCGCGGATCGTCGCAATTGCTGCTCGTCTTCGAACTTCACGAGACCGAGCTTGGCAATGCGACCGGCATCCGTCGAAAGCGTGCCGTCGCCGCTGATCTCGACCCGACCGGCATTGGCAGGGATATTGATTGCGCTCCCACCGTTGTCGAGAACGGGATGACCTTGTCCTGTGACTAGCCTGTTTTCTGCGTCCAGTTGAAACCGACCATGTCGGGTGTAGCGATCGCCTAGCGGTGTCTCGATGGTAAAGTAACCATCGCCAGAGACCGCCAAGTCAAAAGGATTGTCCGTCTTGACGAGCGGGCCCTCGCTGGTATCGCGCATCGTACCGATGTCCTGCGCGAAAGATTGCTTATCGTCGTTGGTCGGTTTTTGCAGAAATTCGATAAAGACTAAGCGTTCCGCCTTATAGGCGGGAGTGTTCATATTTGCGATAT
>JABJCS010000448.1 GCA_018665505.1 Alphaproteobacteria bacterium | reverse complement strand
TCGGCGAGATCGTCTTCGAAGGCGCGGTTGCCTATCCGTTGGGCGAGGTCGGTCCCGGTAAGAATCCCAGCCTCAAGCAAATGATGGATTAGGTGAACATGTCGCGCCTCTCGCACGGCGTGCGCGCCACCGCCATGATACGCCGCTGCGTGAACGAAGCGCTTGCCGTCGCCAGTAACCGCGAGGCGTTCGGCGAGATTATCATCGAGAAGCCGCTGCTGCGCCGCCAGTTGATGAAGATCATCGTCCCGGCCGAGCAAGCGCTCTCCATGGCGATGTATACGGGACAGCAGTTGGAGCTTTCAGACGCTGGAGACAAGCGCGCCACTGAGTTACTGCGTATCCTCACCCCGCTGCTCAAATTCCGTACCTGCCGCGACAATATCTCCGTCGCCACCGGGGCAATGGAAGTGCGCGGCGGCAACGGCTATATCGAGGATTGGGTGAACAGCCGCCTGGTCCGCGACGCGCATCTCGGCGTGCTGTGGGAAGGCACCTCGAACATCAACGCCCTCGATGTCACCACCCGTGCCATCGCCAAGGTCGGCGCGCATAAGGCACTCGGCGAGGCGCTGAACGATCTAACTGCCGACACGCCGGAAATCCCGGGCCAGTTCCGGGGCGCGCTGCAGAACACCACGGAGCGCGCGTTGGCCGTCGCCGAGGAAATCGCCACTTCCGGCAACGAGACCCTCGCTCGCAAGGCCTCCGACGCGCTCTATCACGTGACGACAGCAACGCTCCTCGCCCGCGAAGGCGCGCAATTGGGAGCGATGGGCGAAGACGCCCGGCGCCTGATTTTGGCCCGAATGGTCATCGACCATCGCCTGCGCCCGCAAGACCCGCTCGGCATCCCGAGCGACGAAGACCCAATGGCGGTCGCGGTGCTGAGCCAAGGCAAGGTGACGCTGGAAGAGGCGCAGGCGCTGGCGACGGGGTAACTCTCGGTACACGCCAGAACCTCGTCCCGAGCCCGTCGCAGGACGAGGACGCGACCGGCACGTTCTTGCTTCCACAGGCTCTACATGAGGGGCAGGAGAAGGTGGGCTGTTAGAAATTTCGCGAAACAACCCCATGCACAGTATTACAATACCGCTGATTTAGGCGTGCTGCGGTACCCCAATACGTAAGAGCTGGGTTAGCTGCAATTTCACGAGTCAAAGAACGGAATTGTTCATAACATAAATTCGACAAAATGTCGATGAATTGAATTTCCTACGATGTTCATCTGAGACTGCAGCGCCCGCGCAAAAATGTTAATTAAGTATCCAGGAGAGAAATTGAGACGTATCTAGAATCGTTTCTGAGAAACACGTAAGCGTTATCCGAGAATCCAAGGAGTACGAGTTAAAATGCCCTCTCGCGAATACGCCCGCCATGCTTTGATTGGAATCGCGCCGCCGCAATCGAACCCGGTGGTGGAGGCGGAGTATGGCGCGTTGATGCCGGACGGTGTCGGCTTACTGACGACGCGATTGACCGGCACCGCGGAAGATCCCAAAACGCGATTTCATCAATTCCTGGAGAATTTCGACCAGAGCCTCGCCGCCTATGGCAAGGCGCAACCGGATGCGGTCGGGTTTGCCTGCACGGCGACGGCGTATCTTTACGGCAGTGACGAGCCGGAAATCCTAGATGCGGCCTCGGCTCGGCTTGGCATTCCGGTCCTGTCTTCCGCGATGGCGATCCGTCGCGCGTTGGATCGATTGGGCGCCCGCCGGATTGCTCTTTTCAGTCCCTACCCCGATTGGCTGACCGAGGCGAGCCGCGTCTATTGGGACAGTGTCGGCTATGACATCGTCTCCTGGGGCACGATGCCGGACGACACTTCCGATACGGTGAATATCTACGGGCTGACCTCCACCGGGTTTCTGGCCGCAGCGGAGGCATTGGAGACTGAACAAGCCGACGTCATCCTGGTGACCGGGACGGGCATGCCGGTATTGCCCGCCATCGAGCCGCTGTATCAGCGCACAGGCAAGCTGGTTCTGTGCTCAAACCTGTGTCTTGCCTGGGCGTTGCTGGACGAACTCGGCATCGCGGGTCTTGCCCCGCCCGCCAACCCTTGGGAGACTTTGATCGGCGGCTGGACGCCGCGTCTCACCCGGTTATAGAAAGAAAACAAATGCCCGATCGCGAATATGCCCGCCACGCTCTCCTCGGCATTGCGCCACCACAGACCAACCCCGTCGTCGAAGCGGAGATGTCCGCGCTGTTACCCGACGGTGTAGGCATGTTGGTCACGCGATTGACCGGCACGGCGGATAACGCCCGTGACCGCTTTTATGAGTATATCGACAATCTCGAGGCCAGCCTGCAAGCCTATGGCAAAGCCCAGATCGATGCCTTCGGGTTTTCGTTCACCGCGACCGCCTATATGACCGATGTCAATCAAGACGAACGTTTGGCGGCGATGTCGGAGAAGGTGGGCTATCCGATTATCTCTTCGGCACAAGCTATCCAACGGGCGCTGGAACGGCTCGGCGCCAAACGCCTGGCGCTGTTCAGCCCCTATCCAGCCTGGCTGACCGAGTTGAGTTCGGCCTATTGGACGGCCAAAGGCTACGAAGTCGTCTCCGTCGCGACCATGCCGGAAGACACGTCCGATACGGTCAATATTTACGGGTTGCGGACGGAAGGTATGCTCGAAGCGTCAAAGGCGCTGGAGACCGAAAATGCCGACGCCATTGTCGTCACCGGCTCCGGCATGGCGACTTTGCCCGCCGTGGCGCCGCTGTTCGCACGTACCGGCAAACCGTTCCTCTGCTCGAATATTTGCCTCGCCTGGGCGCTGCTCGACGAACTGGGCTTGGCGCATCTAGCGCCGCCGGAGCATCCGGGCGAAGTGTTGATCGGCGGATGGACGCCACGATTGTCGCGGCTTTAGGTGATGACAGGTACATTAAACTTTCCGTCATTCCGGGTTCGCTTCGCGCCACGGAATGACGAACGGGGACAAACTCTCCATGGAACCCTTCCATGACCAAAACCATCCGCATCATCAATCCGAATTCCAATACCGCCGTCACCGATGGGATGTCGGAGGCGCTGGAACCATTGCGCAACGAGGGTGGATCAGCGCTCGATTGCGTCACCCTTGCGGAGGGGCCCTTTGGGATCGAAAGCGAAGCGGATTCGATCCGTGTCGCGCCCCTCCTCGCCGAATACATGAAAGCCGATAACGAAGCCGATGCTTTCGTCATTGCCTGCTACAGCGATCCGGGATTGCATCTCTGCCGTGAGGTCACCGACCGGCCCGTCTTCGGCATCGCCGAATGCGCCATCGCCACCGCTTTGACCCGGGGCGGACAATTCGGCGTCATCGCGATCCTCGCGAACTCCGTCGGCCGCCATATGCGACACATGCGGGAGCGTCTGCTACACGCCCGTTGCGCCGGCGACCGCCCGCTCGGCCTCTCCGTTGCGGACGTAGAGGGCGGGGTGGATACGTTCGAGCGGATGGCGGACATCGGCCGCCAGCTGCGCGACAAGGATAGCGCGGACACGATCATCATGGGCTGCGCCGGCATGGCGCGGCACCGTATCCCGCTGGAAGAGGCACTCGGCCTCCCGGTGATCGATCCGACCCAGGCCGCTGCGAGCATCGCAATCGGCACACTGGCCGTGGCCACACGGTGATCGCCGCCTAAATTAGGTGCGGAGTATTATTTCTGGGAGAAGAAGACCACCATGATTCAAATTCGCATCGGCTTTGTCGGCGACAGCATCACGCATGGTACGGGGGATGAAACACTGCTCGGTTGGACCTATCGGGTCGGCCAGGCAGAAGCCGCCAAGGGCCACGACGTTACGGTCTATAACCTGGGTATTCGCGCCGACACCTCGGCACTGGTCGAGGACCGGTGGGACATCGAGGTAAACTCTCGGCTCAAGGCGGAGATGAATTGCGCCACGGTCTGGGCCATCGGCATCAATGACAGTGCGCATGAGAAGAGCGCCAATTTGGACGGGCAGCGCGTTCCGCTGGATCAATCGTTGGAGCGTATCTCGCGGATGATCACGGCCGCCAAGAGCGTCGGGCCCGCGCTGTGGATCGGCCCCACGCCGGTCATCGCCGATATGATGCCGATCAACCGCCTGCCAGGCATCAGTTACGATTTCCAAAATCCGATGATCGAGACCTATAGCCAAGCCTATGCGAAGCGGGCGGCGGAGCTCGGCGTGCCGTATTTGGATCTGTACTCCAACCTCGCGGGCGACCCCAATTGGGACGCGAGCCTGCGGGCGTCGGACGGATTGCACCCGAATGCGGACGGCTATGTCATGATGGCCGCACGCATCACCGCATGGGACGCTTGGCGCGCCTGGTTCGACGGGTAGTGCGACATAGGCATCATCCTACGACAGGCTCAGGATGAGTTTTTTATTTTAAGAATATTCCATCTACCAAACCGGTCATTCCGGGACGGGCAACGCCCAGACCCGGAACTAGGGCCTGAGCCCTGCCGTCGACAAAACCACCACATGGGAATGCGCACGATATAGTTCCGAGTTCACTTCGTGCCCCGGAATGACCAATCTGGTGGTCAGCCGACCGCGTCGCCCTTGCGGAGCGTATCGACCGCTGCCTCGTCCATCCCCAACCACTCGGACAGCACATCATCGGTATGTGCGCCGATCCCCGGCTCCAATTCTACCGATGGGTCGGGACTGCCGTGAAACCGGAGCGGGCTGGTCGGTAATACCACTTGGCCCATTGTTGGATGATCGACGTCATGCAGCATGCCACGCTCGTGCATATGCGGATCGGCGGTGACTTCCTCCAGATTTCGCACCATCGCCGCTGGAACGCGGTTCTCACGCATCAATCGCGCCGCCTCCGCTTTCGGAAGCGTACGCGTCCAAGCTTCGACCGCTTCGTCGACCGCATCCTCATTCTGCGCACGGATAGCTTGGGTCTCGAACCGCGGGTCATCCTTCAAGTCATCCCGGCCCATCAATTCCAATAGGTTTTGCCAATGCGCTTCCTGGACGCAGATGATCGCCACATGACCGTCAGCACATTGATAGACATTGTATGGGGCAGACCCATTCGTTGGATGTTTGTTGCCGCGCCGTGCCGGATGCTTCCAGCCGTTGCCGTGCAGGCTGGTGATATTACTAGTGAGGATCGGGTAGACCGCTTCCTGCATCGCCACCTCAACCACCCGACCCTTGCCGGTCACCGAGCGTTCGAAGAGCGCGGTCATGATCGCGGCATAGAGATGCACCCCGCCCGCGAAATCACAGACCGCGAGTCCCGCCTTTAACGGCGGTCCATCTTCGGGACCGTTGATGCTCATCACGCCACCGATGGCCTGCACCGTCAGGTCCATCGCGAGGTTGTCCCGATCGGGCCCGGATAGTCCGTAGCCGGTGCTGGAGCCATAAATCAGCCGGGGGTTCTCGCGCAATAAAGCATCTGAACCGAGGCCGAGGCGATCCATCGCGCCGGGCGCAAAATTCTCCAGCAGGATGTCCGCTTCTTTCACCAGGTCGATCAGCAATTGCTTGCCGTCCGGGTGTTTCAGGTTGATGGAAATGCCGCGCTTGTTGGTATTCAACATGGTGAGCGAGAAGGGCGCGCCGAGCCCGCCGCCACGTTTGCGCAAGACTTCACCGTCGAGCGGTTCCACCTTAATCACGTCCGCGCCCGCATGCGCCAACAGGAACCCGGCATAGGGTCCATTATAAATTTGCCCGAGGTCGAGAACCTTTACCCC
>JABJCS010000447.1 GCA_018665505.1 Alphaproteobacteria bacterium | reverse complement strand
TTCCGTCTCGGCAGGATAGAGCACCGTTTGGAAATTCTTGGCGGCTATCTGATCGCCTATCTGAATATCGACGAGGTGATCCGCATCATCCGCGAGGAAGACGACGCCAAGGGCGAGTTGATCAGGGCCTTCAAGCTGTCTGATGTACAGGCCGACGCAGTCCTCAATATGCGCCTGCGTCATTTGCGTAAGCTCGAGGAGATGGAAATCCGCACCGAGCACGACAATCTGACACAAGAGCGCAAGGATATCATCGCGCTATTGAAGGACGAGAAAGCGCGTTGGGAAGTCATTACTGGAGAGCTCAAGGACCTGCACAAAACCTTCGGCCCTGATACCGAATTGGGACGTCGCCGGACAGAGATTGCCGGTCCACCCTCGGCCATGGTCATCCCGTTGGAAGCGATGGTCGAGCGCGAGCCGGTTACCGTCGTCTGTTCCATGAAAGGCTGGGTGCGGGCGATTAGAGGGCATATTGAGAACGAGGACGAGTTGAAGTTCAAAGAAGGTGACCGTCACCGCTTCGCGCTCCACGCGCAGACCACCGATAAGCTGCTGGTGTTCGCGACAAACGGGCGGTTTTACACGCTTGGTGTCGATAAACTCCCGGGCGGGCGCGGCCATGGCGAACCATTACGCCTGATGCTCGACCTACCGCAGGAACACGATATCGCCGGTCTCTCGATTTATCGCCCGAAGCAGAAGATATTGGTCGCCGCCTCTGATGGTCGCGGTTTCGTCGTCAATGAGGATGACTTGATCGCCCAGACAAAGAGCGGCAGGCAGGTGCTGAACATCTCTGGCGGAACGGAAGCTCAAACCAGTTTCCCCATGCAGGAGGGCCACGATCACGTCGCTGTGGTCGGCGAGAACCGGAAGTTATTGATCTTCCCCCTGGCCGACCTGCCGGAAATGTCCCGTGGGCGCGGCAATATCCTACAGCGCTACAAGGATGGAGGTCTCGATGACGCCAAAACCTTTAAGCTGGAAGACGGCCTCACTTGGAAACTCGGCGACCGCACCCGAACCGAGACGGACATCCAGCGCTACATCGGCAAACGCGCCGGAGCCGGCTTGATGGCCCCGCGCGGCTTCCCGAGGGACAACAAGTTCGGCGGATAGATTCCAAATACACGCTTGTCGGAGGGCGAGCGTGGATCAGGCATTCACCTTCTCGTACACCATCTGCGCGGCGAAGACGTCCTGCACCGCGAGGCCGACACTTTTGAATAGGGTCGTCTCTTCCGCAGCGACACTCGCATCGCCCGCCAGCACTTCGCCGATTTCCGCGTGAATTCGCGTACCCGATAGAATCATATCTCCCGACTCGTTCATGCAGGCGTCTCGGGAATCGGCGATCACGGTGCAGCGGGACATGACCGCGTCGTCGAGCTCGCGCCAGGTAGCGATGGGCGCGCCGACCGCGTTGACGTGGGCGCCGTCTTTCAGCCATTCGCCCTTTAGCACCGGGACCTGCGAACTGGTCGCCGTTACCACCACATCGGCGCCGCGCACCGCGTCTTCCGCGTCCATGGCGATAGCGCCATGTTCGTCGGCGAATGCTTTTGCTTTCTCCGGATTGCGGGCCCAGACGCGGACTTCGTCGAAATCGCGCACGCAGCGCATGGCTTCGACGTGGCTTTTGGCCTGCACGCCCGCGCCCAGTACGGCGAGGATTTTCGCGTCAGGTGAGGCGAGCGGTCGGGTGGCGACGGCGGATACGGCGGCGGTGCGCATCTCGGTGATCAACCCGCCTTCCATGATCGCGAGCGGTTCCCCGGTCTCCGGTTTGAACAATAGGATCATGGCATTGTGCGTGTGGATGCCGAGCGCTGCATTACCCGGGTAGAAATTGACCAGCTTGATACCCATCGCGTCCTTGGAGATCGCCGGCATGGGGCCGAAATAACCCCCATGCGGTTCCACCGGTATTAGTTTGCGCGGTGGTTGCGTGACCTCGCCCGCCGAGAAGGCGATCATGGCTTTCTCCATCACCTCGATCAGTTCTTCCATCTTCAGGATTTCAGAGATTTGTTGCTCATTCAGCGACAGGGTCATTTAATCGCTCCGCATGGTGTCTACTGTTCCACCGTCTATCATATCTATCCGTAAGTGTAATCGACAGGGAGTGACGGTAATGAGTGACGCAATATCAAGAGCGATCCTGCCGGAGGGCTGGCAACGCGCGCGCGGGTATTCCCATGGCATCGCTTCTACCGGAGGGACGACAATCCGCGTCGCGGGTCAGGTGGCACAGGTCGCGGGCGGTCCCGTTGAAGGGGGGCTTGATATGGGTGCGCAATTCGCGCTGGCGCTCTCCAATGTGGTCACCGTAGTCGAAGCTGCGGGTGGAAAAGCGGAGCATCTGGTGAATTTGCGGACGTACGTCACGGACATGGACGCGTTCAACGCGGCTGGAAAAGCGGTCGGTGCCGCGTGGGGTGACTCTCTCGGCCGCCATTTCCCAGCCATGACGTTGGTCGAAGTGACCAAGTTGTTCGATGCGAACGCGATGGTGGAAATCGAAGCGGAGGCCGTTATTCCTTAGGGCTTCGAGCGAAGCGGCGAAGAGAGCCGTTCGCGCGAGGTGACGAGAGAGGATGGGTCTTCGATGTCGGTCCATCCGTTCGGGCCGAACGCTTCGAGGGGACGAAAGCGGGATTTGTAATCCATCTTCAGAT
>JABJCS010000446.1 GCA_018665505.1 Alphaproteobacteria bacterium | reverse complement strand
TGATGTCTTGCAACAACAAATCAACCCGATACGCCGCTTCAACTCAAATGCTCAAACACCAGATTCGGGCATAACTCCCAAGTCCAAGCCTGCAAAACAGAAAAGTGTAATTCGCTGCCCCCACCAGATAGTCGAGATAGTGTCCGAATACACTCGTCTTTCCCGATATACGGGCAAGTTCACCATCCATATGATCGACGAACACGGCCAACATGAATACGAAAGCGGCCAACGACTGTAGCGCCAAATCCGCAAACGCAAATATGCATGCCGACGAAACGCCTAAGGCAAGGCTAACCAAGGTCACCGCATTCGGGTGTACTTTGGTCCTGCTCACGGGTTTCACAAGGAGATTGGCCAACCTTTGATCGTATGGCCGCGTCATATCGGCTTACAGATACCGATTGTCACGAAACCACCGGATAGCGTCCTGCAATGCCTCCAACGCCGGCCCCGCAGTGTATCCGAGTTGCTTTTCCGCCTTCGCGGAGGAGAAGAACATGCGTTTTCGCGACATCCGCAGACTATCCACCGTCAACATAGGCTCAGCAGAATTGCGCAATTTAGCCAACCATTCCGTGACGTATGCGAGCGGAAATAGCGGCCCTCGCGGCAAGCTAATACGTGGTGGTTTCCGGCCAACAATAGCTGCAATTTCGGTCAGAATATCCCGCAACGAAAGGTCTTCCCCACCCAGAATATATCTTGCGCCGATCTGCCCTTTCTCGAATGCCAATAGATGGCCGACCGCGACGTCTTCGACATGAACCACGTTCAAGCCCGTATCAACATAAGCGGGCATGCGGCCGGCGGCGGCTTCAACAATCATACGACCTGTCGGTGTCGGCTTTACATCCCGTGGCCCGATCGGCGTCGACGGATTGACAATAACGATCGGCAACCCGTCGTCGCGGACCAACGCGGAGACGGCTTCTTCGCCAAGAAATTTCGACCGCTTGTAGTGGCCGACCATATCGTCGACGCTCACCGGCGTGGTCTCGTTGGATGGTCTGCCATCCGGATTGATCCCCAGAGTCGCGACGCTGCTCGTGTAGAGCATCCGAGTTACTCCTGCATCGGCAGCAGCACGAAACAAATCGACCGTTGCGGCACCATTCGTCTGATAGAGCTCCGTCGGGTCAGGCGTCCACAGACGATAATCAGCCGCGACGTGGAACAGGTTTTCGCATCCTCGAACCGCCGCGCGAAGAGACTCCGGCTCGTTCAGATCGCCTTCGGCGATTTCACACTCCAGACCTTCGAGATTACGGCGATCACTATTTGACCGAGCAAGAACGCGGACGTCATACCCCGCGAATAAAAGTTGACGGAGAACCGCCGACCCCACAAACCCCGTCGCGCCGGTGAGTAATGTCGGCATCAGTTGTTGTTTCCCTGATGCCGCATTTCCCGACGACAATCCCAGATGACATATAGCAAAAAGAGCGGCGCCCCGATGCCCGCAAGCAGGATAAAATAATCGAGCAGTCCGACCCATGTAATCGGTGCGACAATGTAAAGAACATCCTCAATTTCAAAGCCTGCACGCACCGTCTGCTTGACGAATGAACGGCTAATTCGCTCTTCCGCATAAACCCGTACGGACATGATCGCCGCCACACCGATCCCGGCCCCTATGCCAAGAAGAAGTCCGGATATTCCCACGATTCCTTCACTGAGGCCAAAACCCGCGCCGACAAACATCATCACGTAGTTGAGCATGGCAGCCGCATGGTCGAAATAATGACCGAACTCACTCGTCGTGCCGGTCTGTCGCGCGAGTTCTCCATCGACATGGTCCATCCACACCACGACAACAAAAACGCCGGCTCCCCAATACGCGACCGCGCCGCCTTGAGCGAACAATCCCGCCGCTAGAACACCGACCAGAATACTCGTGCCCGTCACCATATTCGGTGTGACCGGTAACCTCGCCAATCCGCGGGCAGCGAATTTCGCAATACGCTGATCCAATGCTAGTGGTTTTGGGCGCGGCTTTTCAGACATTTAGGGCAATGGCTCCAATCGCGGCAAAATTTCGCGCTCCGCGTTCTCAACATCTTCCGGAAAGTCGATTTCGATCCATGGTTGCCCGGTAATATCGGCAATCTTAAAGACGCTTGGGTCGGCATCGATTAGCTGGTCGCGAATTGCCACCTCATAAATTTGTCCGGT
>JABJCS010000445.1 GCA_018665505.1 Alphaproteobacteria bacterium | reverse complement strand
GCGCGGCGTATATCGATTTGCAAAATGAGCTCTCCAATCCAGATAGTCCCTACCGATTCACCTTGCCGGAATACGGCGATCTTGCGAACCGGTTTGCTAAAAAGGGAGTCGGCGATGACACGCGGTTAATTCTTTATAGTCGTGGTGGCAATCAATGGGCGACGCGGATCTGGTGGATGTTACGGTCCGTCGGCTTCGATAATGCCGCGATCTTGAATGGTGGTTGGGAAAAATGGGATTCGGAAGATCGGCCGACAGAGTCCGGGACTCGGGAATATCCACCCACGAGCCTGACAGCCAATCCACGACCCGAGCTGTTTGTTGGTAAGGACGAGGTCCTGGCTGCCATCGATGACGCTGGGACCTGTACTTTAAACGCTCTTTCCTCAGACCTGCACAGTGGCGAGAACCCACGATATGGCCGCGCGGGTCGAGTACCCGGGAGCGTTAATGTACCAGCACTTTCCCTCTCTAATCCAAGTGACAAAACCTTCCTTCCTTTGGAGGAAGTGCAACAGACCTTCGACGGTGTTGGTATTCACCGCGATCAGCTGGTCATCAACTACTGTGGCGGCGGCATTGCGGCGACTTTGGACGCCTTCCTGTTACATCAACTCGGATATGAAAACCTCACTGTCTATGACGATTCCATGAGCCAGTGGGCGACAGACGAGTCATTGCCGATTGAGACGGATTAAGCCGATGGCGGTGCGAGAACTCACCATTGCGCTCGACCGGTACGATCGGCACATCCCATTCTTCATGGGCATGGTCGAAACCCCGCCTAGCTTTTCGTTGCAGGCGCTCGAAGTCGGCATGGTGCCGCCACGCCGTGATGGTGTGGACCGACACAAGCGTATGTTGGTCGGACACGAATTTGATGTCGCGGAAGTCTCCCTCGCGTCCTACATCATGTCGAAACGCGCGGGTGCGCCGTTTTCCGCCGTGCCGGTTTTTCCGCGCCGCCTATTCAGTCAAAACCACATATTCGTCAATGGAGATGCTGGGATCGAATCCCCAAAAGATCTGATCGGCAAACGCGTCGCAATTTGGGCATTCCAGGTAACCATGTCCGTTCTGGCGAAGGGCGACCTGCAGTCGGAGTACGGCGTGCTGTGGCGAGAAGTTGAATGGCACACGGAGCGGCCAGAGGAGATTGCGTGGAGCGACGACAGTGTCACCCTGCATCGCATTCCGGACGGACGCACCGGGGCGGAGATGCTGATAGCGGGCGACGTGGACGCTTATATAAACCCGCACCCACCGGAGGATATTTTCACGCATCCGAAAGTGCACAGGCTGTTTCCCGACCCAGAAGCGGAATGCCGACGCTATTGGGATAAAAATGGTAACTATCCCATCATGCATGTTTTGGCGTTTAAGGAATCCCTAGGGGATGACGTTGAGGGATTGCCGCAGGCATTGATTTCCATGTGGGACGACGCCCGTGAACAGGCGGATGAGGCGTATATTGATTTCAATTACACGATGATGCCATTCGGCCGCTACACGTTCGAGCGCAGCGCGAGTACATTCAGTGCTAATTCCTGGTCCTCCGGCCTTGCGGTAAATCGTTCCGATCTAGAGCGTTTTATCGGTTATATGGCCGATCAGTTGCTAATTCCGGAAATATTCTCGCCAGAAGAATTGTTCCATCCTTCCGTCCGCGATACTTAAGGCGCGCCAACAAAATGCGAGCCCAAGAAAATGACTGAAGAAAAGAAATTCCAAGCCCGCCGTAGTTTCATCTTCGCGCCGGGTTATCAGCCGGAGATGTACCCAAAGGCGCTGAAAACTGGTGCAGATATTGTCTGTATCGACCTGGAAGACGCCATCGCGCCACAACACAAGGATATTTCGCGGGAACGCACCATGGCGTTGTTTGCGGAGGCTCAGGCAGACGATGGGGTCGAGCGTATGGTGCGGATCAATTGCACCCGGACGCCGGAAGGTATGGCCGACCTGCAAGCGATTGTTGCCGGCCCGAATCGCCCACCAGCAATCATGCTGCCGAAAGTGAAGTCACCGAACGAGATTCGCGCTCTTGATGAAATGTTCGATGAATACGAGATTGAAATTCGCCTCCACGCCATTATCGAGACCAATCATGGCTTGGAAGCCGCATATGAGATTGCCCAGTCGAGCGACCGACTGGACGCGATGTTCTTCGGCGGTGTCGATATGGCCGCGGAATTACGTTCCAGCACGGATTGGCTGAACCTGCTTTATGCTCGATCCCGCGTTGTTCATGCAGCAGCTGGGGCGGAAGTCGACGTCATCGACGTGCCGTATCTCGATCTCAACGATCTCGATGGTATGCGCCGCGAAGCGGAAGCGGCACGTGATCTTGGTTTTTCGGGCAAGGGATCGATCCACCCAAAACAGATACCGATTCTGAACGACGTCTTTTCGCCGAGCGAGGAAGATATCGCGCATGCTCAGAAGATCGTCGATGCTTTCGCGGTCGCGGAAACCGGATTGGTGGTCGTTGACGGTAAGTTGATCGAAAAACCCGTCCTTCGCGCGATGACGCGTACCCTCGCGGTTGCGGAGCAGACGCGGGGGTAAGATAAGGTTTCATTGTCTTGAGGGGCTCACCCTTCGACAAGCTCAAGATATGGGCAATATGAAATGAAGGTCAGACTTCTATTATGGGAGAGGCGAAATGCCATCCACGGCCAAATATCTGTTCATTGTCAGCATGGATGTGGAACCCGAGTACGAAGACCTCTTTAATGAGGTCTACGATACGGAGCACGTGCCGAATATTTGCAAGGTACCGGGCGTCATCACGGCTTATCGATTGAAGCTGGAAGAAGCGCCATTGAGTGCCGGGAGCCGGGCATCGGGGAAGAGTGCCGCGCCGTTGCAAAAGTACATGGCGATTTATGAGTTGGAGCGTGGCGATATTCCGGGAAGCGATGCCTGGGCCGCGCAGGCCGAAATCGGCCGGTGGCCGACGGAAGTTCGACCGCACACGCTCAACCGGCGGCACGAGATACGGAAAATAATGTAAGGGCGGTCAGTCGAGCTGCCCCCAACTACTGGTGCGTGCAATACGGATCGCGATCATGGGCAGCCCGGAGAAATCCATCCCCTCATATTGCTTGTAGCGTTGCCGAAGCAACGTGTGGGCGGCTTCACGTTCATCGCCGCTCTCCAAGATTTCCGCCGACCCCCGCAGCATGACCCAAGCGAGCTGCCGCCAGTCATCTTCATAATGATCGACAATTAATGCGACGCTGGGGTTTGACGAAATATTCTGAATTCGCTTGAGCGCGCGAGGGTCTCCACTCTTAGGTTTCTGATCGATGGCGATGTAGATCGTGCTTTCCAAGATCGTGAAACAAACCGGGACCACATGCGGGACGCCGTCACTATCGGCGGTCGCTAGGCGCGCCACGAATTGTTTGGCGAGAAATTGACGCTCAATATCATTCATCTGGGTATTCTCAAATTGGCTGCTGGTCCGCCCCAGGTTTCAAGATATCTGCATCATCGACCAGATGAAATCGAATAGGCAGCATTCATGATCCTTCGCAGTACATTGACCAGTCCCTATGGTCGCCTCGCCCGCATCGTGCGCCAGGAAAAAGGCCTCGAGGATCGCGTCGAGTTCGAGGTGGTCACGACACGTGGCGAGGATAATCCGTACTATGTGATCAATCCCTCCGGGCGTGTACCGTCGCTGATTTTGGATGATGGGACGTGTCTCGAAGATTCCACGCTGGTCTGTTGGTATCTTGATAATTTGGATGGCGCACCGACCCTGCACGGGCCGACTGGTCTTGATGGATTAGAACATCATCGTCTCGTTGCGTCGGCTCGCAGTATGTTGGATGGCGTCAGTTTATGGACACGGGAGTTCCTTTATCGCGAGGAGGCGATCCGTTCACAGACGACGATCGATCATGAACGGGGACGGGCGCTTCGCATGGTAGATATGTTCGAGAATGAAATGGAAAACCCTGTTCTCACTGGGGCATTGAACATGGCACAAATCACTCTTGCATGTCTTTTTGCGTCGCGGGCGAACAATTCGCCCGATGGTTTCACCTGGCAGGATGGCCGCCCGAAGCTGTCTGCTTGGGTCGAAAGAATCAGTGCGTTGCCGTCTGTCGTTGATACGACACCGCCGTCGCGCAAATAGGATTGGCTCGAAACGATGATATTCTATAGCTCCCCAATGAGTCCTTATGGCCGGATCGTTCGGATCGTCCGGCAGGAAAAGCGATTGGAAGAGAGGGTTCCACTCACGGTGTTAAAGACGCGCGGTGAGGAAAACCCCTATTATGAGCTCATTCCGTCGGGACGTGTGCCAGCACTCGTTCTTGACGATGGTCGCATCCTTGAGGAGTCAGGGTTGATTTGTTGGTATCTCGATCATCTCGATGACGCGCCGACACTTCATCCACCGGAAGGGTTGGAGGGTTTGTCGCATCGCAGGATTGAGGCCGTTGCCCGCAGCATGCTGGATGGGCTGAGCCTGTGGGGACGGGAGTATATTTATCGTGATAAGGCTATTCGGTCGCCGATGATATTGGCACATGAGAAGGCGCGGGCGGAACGATTGGCGGATTTCTTTGAATCTGAAGTCACTGGAGATGTGATGTCCGGGCCGCTGAATATGGCACAGATTACGTTGGCCTGTGCTCTACACGGGCGCCCGAAGGATCGGCCCGCGGGCTATGATTGGCGGGCCAACCGGCCAAATCTAACCGATTGGGTAGAACGTATCGGTCAGATTCAATCTGTCGCGGACAGCAATATACCGGCGGAGCTGACGTAAATTTAGCGCCGGTGACGTTGCTCCATACCGTCGTGGCGACGGCGAATATCTTCGGGCCAAGTGCTTTTGATGTAGGAGAGTACGGCGATGATTTCATTGTCGGACAGGAGATCCTTAAACCCCGGCATGTCGGTTTTGTAGTCGCCGCCGATCAACTGCGCCGGTCCGAACTTCGTGATGTTGAAGAGTACGGACCCCGGGTGATGCCAGGTATGGCCGCTCTTGTCGTGTGGCGGGGCCGGTAGCTTTCCGTTGGCGCGACGTTTTTGCCACCTG
>JABJCS010000444.1 GCA_018665505.1 Alphaproteobacteria bacterium | reverse complement strand
TCGATACTTTCGCGGACGCGGTGACGCCACTTTTGGCGCTACGCAAGGAACTGAGCTCGTTTCTCAAATGCGCGGAAGAGACGGACTGGAGTCGTCCGTTTACGGAAGACAGGGAGGTCTTTACCCAACAATTTCAACTGCTCTATGGAGACCTCAATGGCGACTGACCCGAATACTTTGAACGACCGGGAACTGACGCTCGTTCGCAATACTCTGGATGCCACCGAAATAGCCGGACGCCTGCTCAAAGAAGGTGGTAAAACGACGACCGTCGGCTTTGCGGAAATCCATGCCTATGCGACGCGTCCCGATCACAGTCCGAGCGACGCTCTGCTTCGCGCCCTCGATTCCGACGGTCGTGTCCGGCGCGACTTCGAGGCATTACTCAAGAACGTTTCCGTCTATTGGATGCCCCAGGTCGCGGCTGCCAGCAGCGGCGAAATCTCGACGCGGGAGATCGACGGGTGCCGGATGACGTTCCGCGCGTCGAAAGCCGATCCGGACCAAGTTTTTATCATCATCGAGTTCACCGACAAATCCGCCCGGCCAAGCGCATTATTCATCTGCGGCCAAGACAAACCGATGTCGAAAGTCGAACTCCCGGAAGCAAGAGACGGCCGTATCCAACTCTTGCTCGACGCCAATTCCGATGCAGTGAAAGGGTTGCGCGACATCGCGACGGAGGTATTCCTGCGGTGAACGAACCCGCAGATCTGGGCATCTTTATTGCCACGACCAACGGGTCGGTCGGCATCCAGCGCATTACCGAAGAAGATCCCGATATCGATTCCGTCGTATGCCTGGCCGGTAAAGCCATGCCATTGCCGATCAGCAACGCCTACCAAGATTTCGTCCGTCAACCAACCGGAGTCGTGCAGCGAGATTTCGGTCATGGATCCTATCGCGTCGACCTCTCCGCTACTATAGAAGACGGCTATAGTTGGCAATTGGGTCTCTACCTTGGCCATGCTGCGGCATCGGCAGACCGCTTCATCGGCGACGCCTCCACCGGCGCGGTGCATATCTTCGCCACCGGTGAAGTAAACGTGGATTTAGAGGTTCTGGCCGTCGACCATGTCGCGGTGAAACTGAATCGTTTGAAGGATCACGTGACCGCGCTCTCAGCGGCCGGCGGGCGGGTCATCATCATTGTACCGTCAGAGAACATCGACGACGTGCCTGACGGCTGGGCGCATAGCGACGTCGAACTTCATGGTGTCGCCACTGTCGCAGAAGCGCTGGATGCTGTCGGCCTCACGACCAAACCTAAGACTGGCAAAACGCCGCCCGTAATCGTCGCACCGGAAACAATTCCCGACAAACCGGTTAATACGACCCGGCACCTCGTGCTCGCCATTACCTTACTCTTCTCGGTCAGCGCTTTGGGCGCGTACACCGCCTACTCAACAGGGTTCAAGACCTGGATGTCACTCGAGCGCGCAGGCAAATACCGCGCACTCGATACCGCCCTCAGTAAGGCCGCGGACGGCGATTCCCTGGACCGGCTACGCGCCAATATTTACCAAAACTATCTGACCGAAACCCGGCCGAATAAAGACCAAGTCCGCATTCAACTGATCGAACATCGCGCACCGGAAGGGAAAACCTGCGCCGCCGTTCACTTCGGTGCGGCAAAAGCCGTCCTGAAGGAAGCTGGACGTAGCGGCGATAGGGTATTCGAAGCAGCTCAATTCGATGGCCTCTGCCAGCTCGAATTCATCGCCGAGACCGATAAAAACACAACCTATCTTTGGGGGCGGTACGTCCGGTGGCCAAGCGGTCAACGCGAAATTTCCGAGACCATCGTCCATGGCCCAAGCCGCCGGGAATTACGCTGGAAAATCGATCTACCTCGGAGATTAAAACGGGATTTTAAGATGCATATCGTCGTCGCGGCGGGCGACCAGCCGGTCGACGGCGCATCGGGATGGGTTGCCGAGCAACTTCCGCCCGGCCATCCCGACAACATTATGACCGGTTGGGAGGAGCGTCGGCGGGCACTCAACGCGCGGGGCATCGAATTGGTCGATGCCGCCTTCACATTGATGCGATAAATTCATCTCACTGGTTGACCCCTGCGGGGCAGCCCGGCAGCATGTATGTGCGGACATAAGGACAGATTTCATGAAGATATATCGCAATCTTTTTTTGAGCGTAGGTGTATGGCTTGCGTGCACCGGTACAGCGACCGCGGCGGATAAGGCAGCCGATTTCGTAATGGAAATCGACCGATTGAAGTACGAATTTGTCGACGGCAACCACAAATATCACCACGCCCGACGTTACGTCGTCCGCAACGATGTGGGTGTCACGTTGGTCAAAGGAAAAATCTGCTATATCGAGCAGAAAAAATGCCTGAGTGCCGTGGTTGAATATCGCATCGATGCGGGAAAATCCCTGACGGAGCCCCGTCATTTGGTGTCCACTACTTTGGACGAGGAAACCGTCACCGTCGAATATTGGGGCAAGGACGATTCCGGCAACAAGTTTGTCGCCAAGCGGACCTTTCATTTGAAAGGCGATGTCGTAAGAATCGAATAGAGGCAATTTTGAATATAAATTTCCTCCAGCAGGGAATAATTCGCTAAACCCGTTCATAGCCGACTCCGAATAGCCAATTAAGGAGTCGAGCGATGACCAAAACGAATACCCAATCTCCCGCAAAAACGCGCCGTCGCAGGGCGGTCGCGGGACTAGCCGGCCTCACAGCCGCATTACTACTTTCCGCCTGTCAAACCACCACCAGTCCTTCCGAGGGAATTGGCTTCCGGGAAGCGCGCTTCCAGGAAATCTCCGCGATGGAAAACTATCGCGGTTGCGTCGATGACGCGGCGCAATTGGATGCCGACGCCCGCGCCAAGGGAAATCCCGGCGGATACCTCGCCAGCGCCCGCTTGATCGAGAAATGCGAAGCGGACCTCGGCCCCGAAGCGGCCCATGTCGCGGTGGAAGAGCGCATGCGCGCCTATGCCCTCGGGATCGTCAACTACACGAAGGGCGGCGACCTTGCCAAGGCCCAAGAAAACCTTGGCAAGTTCAAACAAGCCTTCGGCAATTACGATCTTTACCTGCCGAACGGTGCGTCCTTCGTCGACACCATGTCGATCCTCACCGGTAAGCGTGCGGTACCCAGTTCTTATGAACTCTCGATGCTCAACGTCGACCGAAAGGTGGAGTCCGAATTCGAGCGGTTGAAATACTGGAAAAAGAACTGATCCGCCGTCGGCCAACGTCAGGAAACGGGAAACAGACCCATGACACATACACTCAAAAAACCCCTGCGAAACGGCATCTTCGCCATGTTGCTGGCAGGTACTGCCCTCACCGCATTAGACGTGGCCGCGGCACAGCGGCCGGGTGGTGCGGCTTGGAAGCCATCGATCACCGAACGTCTGGTGAAGCTGCCCAGCATGAATATCAAAAAGGCGCTCGATAAGGATTTTCACGCCTCGCCCCTGGCCGAAGCGCTGCGGGACACGGATGCGGAAATCGCGCTGAAGCTACAGACGCTCCACGATCTGCAATCGGCCATCGATCAAGCTGACGGTGATATCCAGGTCGAGCTCAAGCATCAATTCCTGGCCGAGAAGAAAGAATATCTCGCCATCGTGCAGGAGCAGCACAACATGCGGAGCAAACATCTCAAGACCCGCATCAAGGTCTACCAACGGCTGTTGAATAAGATCGAGCGGGAATCCGCGGCCAAGACGTCATCGGAGACGAAATTGGTGCAGCAGCAGGCCGCCGCCCGAGCCCGCCTGGATCGATCAGTCGATACCATCGACGCCAAACTGTTCGCAACGAGTCTGACCAACACGTCGAAGTATTCGAAGGAATACTCCCAGAACGTCTCAGCCTTGAACGCGCTCGTGGCCAAGATCGAGGCGCATCCACATAAGGCGAAGCTCGATATCACCGGTGACGCCAAAACCAAGCCGGATTTCCTACGCCAACTCCTGACCGAAGCCGAAGGTGACTATCAGGTGCTGCAACAGGAATCCGAGATCGTCGGCCTAATGGCCAAACTGGTCGCCCTCGACGCGATGGGCCTACAGGAGACCGTCTCCGAAGGCGCCGACGTGATCGAAGGCACCGCCGGTGCTGCCAAGGTCTCGGACGCGGTCAACCTGTTCTGATCCCCGCAAACAATTTCTCAAAGGAGTAGCTGACATGAAACCCACCCACAAAGCCCTCGGCATCGCCCTGCTCGTCGCGAGCGCCGGCATCGCCGCCAACGCCCAAGCGGGCAGCGTCGAGAACATGGAGCGTGAGCGCGCCATCATGTTGCAGACCATGCTCGACCCCAACATGAGCCAGGAAGAACGTCACTCGAAATCAACACTCTCGCAGAAGCGTCTGATCGACCTCGAACGGATCGTCCTTCGGGATAAATCCCTTGAGGGCCGTAACACACCGATCGTAAAACGCATCTTCTCCGACTACGACACCAGCTTCCTGGTGCATGCCTCGGCAGAGAAGAACCTCAGCGTCACCGACCACTGGTTCGAACAATTGGGCCTATCGGCAAAGTCGTTGATGGCCGCTTCCCGGCGTCGGCGCTAGATCATGCATTCCGTCGCCAAGACATTCGGGGCGGGTTCCCGCGCACTTAGCGGGTTCCTCGGCCTCTCGGTCATCGGCCTCGCCATTGCCGTTTTCGCGACACCTATGGATGTCGGCGGGGTCGTCGACTGGGCGGAGAGGATCTTCGGCGCGGTCTTCATCGTGATGTTCGCCGGCATGGTCTACACGGCCTTGCTTGCCATCGTTCAGGTCCGCGCCATTCCGCCCTACGCACCAGGCCATCGCAGTTGGTTTGAGACGGGTGTCCAAGCATCGAACGGCATCGCCACTTTGGCGCTGACCTATACACTCCTCGGTATCAGCCTCGGTATTGGCAGTCTTTCAGACCAAACATTATCGCCCGAGACCATCCAAGAGGTGATCAAAGGCCTAACCGAACATTTCAGCATGGCGTTTATGTCCACGGTCGTTGGCCTGCCGGTATCGGCGGCGCTACGCGCGGTCCTGCTCGTCACCCGCAGCCGGATCGAAGAAAGCCAACACGTTTTGGTCCACCGTCCCGATGAAAGCCAGTAGGAGATAATCATGAAATTCCTATTATTTAACATCGCCGTCGGCGCCGCCGCCATCTACCTGCTGGTAGGCGATCCCGGCGCGACCGCCCGCCAAGCGGGACTTCCTGAAGCCGCGGTCTCCGCGATCGACGCCTTGAGCCATAAAGCGAAAAAGACAGTGGTCGACAATGTGGCCGAGGTACCCCAACCCATCGCGCAACCTAAATCAGCCCCAGTTGTCGCGAAGGCGGCACCAAAGCCGGTGGACGAACAGAGAACGAAACCGATTATGGAAGCACAAGTGCCAAAAACCGCACCACCGATCAAACAGGCCGCGTTTGTGCCAACGAAACCAGTACACAGCGCCCCCTCGCCAAAGCGCAACCCAGCGGTTGAGGCAAGGAAGGGCACCCCCGTTCC
>JABJCS010000443.1 GCA_018665505.1 Alphaproteobacteria bacterium | reverse complement strand
TTCCATCCAAGACAAGGCGCCCGTCGCAAATGTTGTAGACTCTATCAAAGGTACCCTCTTCCGGAACTTCACTATCGATCCAAATCAGCGTCGAATTGGGCAACAAATCCTCTAGGTTTCGACGAATGATATCTCGCGTGGCCCGATTGTGAGCGCTGAGCGATTCATTCAAAACCAGAACGGCAGGTCTCTTAAGAATGCTGCGCAGCAGGACGAGACTTTGACGAGCCGCCAAGGGAATGCGGCGACCAGCGATACCCACTTCGAAATCCGCGCCTGCCAGAACCATATCTGCCTCCAGGCCCAATTCGTCGAGAATTCGACGGAGAATATCATCGACCTGTTCTTCCGCATTGGGTTTCGATGCACTTGCACGCCCCATAATTAGGTTCGAGCGAAGCGATAGGCAGGGATTGTATTCGTCGACATCGAAGAACGCGATTGCTTGGCGTTCCCCATCGCTGAGCGTTTCCTGGAATAACCGGCGGGCTTCTAGAATTCGTGTTTGCATCACCGCGTTGATATGACCGAGCCGGTGTTTCTCCGCAACCAGATGGAACGGCAAGGAAATTAACAAGGATATATCCTCTTCCGCCAATTCAGAGACATCACCATCATGTTGCATGCTTAAGAGAATTCGTTTCAGTTCAACCATCGATTCTTCGTCGACGAAGTTGAACTTCTCGAAGAGTGGGTCTCCTGCTTCCATTCCGTCGAACACCTCGACGATGGTTACCGCCAGTTTCAAACCAATTTCTTGGAACTTTGAAGTTAATCCGACCTCTTCGAGCAAGGCGCGAATGCGCGGGTGACGCCCCAAATTGGCAGTCGCGAACTCTTCGCTGAGTGCTTCGCCAAATATCATATTCGCACCGACACTGGCGCTCACGTTGTATGCCTGAGCATCGAACGGATAGATCAATCCCCCCAGTTCGGGACTGTCGCGTAACTCCTTCATGACACGCTTTCGGCCCTCCAAGACGCCGGACACCAAATTCGGATGCCGCTCTGGATTGACGGCCATACTCATGGCGCGACCGTACAAAAAATCTTTAAGCTCGACGGCCCGCGCGGCATGCAACCACCAGGCACGTAGCTCCAATTCGTTCTTCGCTCCAGCGTCCTGTGGATCGATCCAATTCGCCGTCACTTCATGTGGGCTATTACCAGAAGAGACGGCTTCGCTTAGCGCTTTCTCATCACCGGTTCCTGCGGTCGATATCGGCGCATGGCGCATGCCGAAGTATGAATTGTACAGGATCGTTTCATCGAAAACATAGGAGTCAGGTCCGGCGTAACCAATTGTCTTGCCGATCACCGCCTCATGCATTCGCGATACGTCGACACCCCCCATCTGAACGCTGCCTTGAGTTGACCGAATGCGCCCCGTCAATACATTGGCCAAACTATCTCGTCCGCTTCCCGCAGCAACGAGCGCCACGCGACTGCCGGGTGCCGCTTCGAAACTGACCCCTTCCAACGATTTTACATCATCGTCGTCGGTGACTGTTACATTCGACAAGGTTATCGCCTTCGTCGACTGCTCGATCGCTTCCGGACGATCCACCAGCATCAGGTTTTCAGGGATCATATCCGCCGGATCGAATTGTTCCGTCACCTGCTGATATTTAATTTTGGCGTCCATCAAGCGTTGATAAAATTTCAGCAGCTCTTTCCACGGCTGCATCATCTGACTGTAGGCTCCCAGCACTGCAACCAATTGCCCGATATCGAGCTCACCGTTCAGAATCAGGATGCCGCCGACGGAATAAAACAAAAGCGGCGTCAGTTTCAGGAGGAAATTATTCAGAAACTTCAGAACCGCCTTATTCTGATAGATACTCATCCGCACGCGGAAGACACCGCCGAGATGGTTAGTGAAATCGGAAAGCGTGAACAACGCGGTATCATGGGTGTGGATATCGTTGATACCTGAGACTGCCTCGCTGATCCGTCCCGCGACATTGCGGATACGCACGACCCGTTCTTTCGCCAGTAGGTTCACCTTCTTTTGAAGCTTCGGAATGATGTAAGCCTGCAAAGGAATGATGGAGATACTCGCAAACCCCATGATCGGGTCTTGAATGAAGACGAACAATAAAACCGTCAGCATTGTGCCACCCTGGAACAGCGGTAACTCGACAGCATCGGCGAAGAATTGACTGAACGGCTCCACTTCGGCCGTAATCATCGACGTCAACTCGCCTTGTGATGTCTTTTGAAAATGCTTTACCGGGAAACGGTGGATGCGCTCGAACAAGGTATAGCGCAATCTGCGTAACAAGCGTTCCGACGTGATTCCCTTGAAAATGAACAACGACATCGTGATGCCGCCATTGATGATCAGGAGTACGAAGAAGAGCGCGCAGAGTGTCAGCAGGTATTCAAGCTGGTCGAAACCGATACCGAAATACTCGCGCGTAAACGGACCGCCGGCCCCTTTGGAGCCAAGAGCATCGTTGACGATGACCTTCGGTAATTCCAACGCATAGTACAGCAGTGGAAAAGAAGCGATCGTCACCGCGAGGATGACAAGTTGATAGCCCCGGCTAAAGCGCCAGATAAAACCGTACAAGCTTTTTTCCACTTTTGTCTTCCCCCGACTTTGATTGGGTCCGCAAACGAACCAACGTCCACATTAGACGGAGCGAATGAACGAATGGTTACACTTGGTGCGACGAATAACTTCGTTCAGTTTGCATTGGACAGTCGTACCGCCTCGTTTCCGGAGAAAGCGCGGGCGATGGCGACCGACGCAATCACCGATTTACTCGGCTGCATGATCGCGGGTGGCGGCGAGCCTCTGGCGGAGATGTTGGGCGAAATCGTCTTCGACGTGCCAGTCAGCCAAGGCGCACCGCTCGCCGTGACCGGACGATCCGCCTCCCCTCATGATAGCGCCCTTTATAACGGCGCCTTGGCCCACGCTATCGACTATGATGACGTGACCCACCCCGCCTACGCCCATCCCGGCGCATCCATCGTACCGGCGGTCTTCGCCACGGCCGCCTTTGAAGACATCTCCGGTGCGGAAGCGCTGAGCGCCTATATCCTCGGTATCGAAATGGTCAGCAAACTCGGCCGTGCGCTCAACACGGCGCATTATAAGAACGGTTGGCATGCCAGTGCCACGTTCGGAACAATGGGTGCCGCAGCGACCGCAGCCGCGATGCTGCGCCTTGATGCGGACGCCTATGCCCGCTCCTTGGCTTTGGCGGCATCGGCAGCGAGCGGTCTGCGCGCCAATTTCGGCACCATGACAAAACCACTTCATGTGGGCTATGCCGCGCGGAATGCAGTCCTCGCCGCATTGATGGCGCGTGCGGGAGTTTCCGCCAGCACAGAGATACTTGAGCACCCCTATGGTTTCGCCGAGGTTTTCAATCATCACGGCGATATCGATTGGCCACAATTCGAGACTTGGGGAGATCCACTCGAAATTCTGACCGAGTTTGGCCTTGGCCTGAAACCCTATCCCGCCTGCGGAGCCGCCCACCCGCCCATCGAAGCCGCTGTCAATCTACGCGACCAAATCGACGGTGGTCTGGACGCGATCAGCGATATCCGCATCGGCGTGACGGAAATGCATTTCGAGCCGATGATCTATGACCGGGCAACAAACGGCATGGAGGCGAAGTTCTGCATGGGATACTGCATCGCCGCTGCCCTCCTCGACGGTGACGTCACCTTGCGGAGCTTCGACGATGCGCAAGTATCGCGCATTAATGCCTCTGGATTGATCGAGAAGGTACGCATGGAGCTGGACGAGCGCGTCACCGGGAATTCCGAATTCGGCTCCGTCGTGACGATAACGACCAAATCGGGGCAACGGCTCGAGCAAATCATCCCGCTGGCGATCGGCAAACCGGAGCGATGGTTCCCAAAGGAACGCCTGGAGACTAAATTCCATGATTGTTGCGCCGGTGTGATCAGCCGCGACCACGCATCGGAGATATTCGAACTGGCACAGAATATCGAAACCGCCTCCTCTCTGACGACATTGATAGATGCGGTCGGCCGCGCCCCAACATCCGCATAAGCGCGCTTGTCGAGTGGGGGCCCGCGGAACACTTTACCTAAGAACAGATATCAACGTGTGAGGCTCCCGATGCCCTCCCCTTCAATTCGCCCCTTGGACGGCGCTTTCGGCGCAGAAGTGACTGGGCTTGATCTAAGCAGCCCGATGGATGCCGAAACAAAGGCTGCGATGAACCAAGCCTTTCTCGATCACATCGTCCTCGTGTTCCGCGATCAAGATCTAACAGCCGAGGAATACCGAGATAGCATGGCGCAATTTGGTGAGCCGATGCTGCAACACAATGAGCGTTTTCGCCTGCCCGAAACACCGATGGTCAGCCGTATCATCAACCGAGAAAAGATGCGCCCGGCCTCGATGTGGCACACGGACCACACCAATCATGAGCGTCCGCCCAAAGCGACCGTGCTGTACGCGCGAAAGCTGCCATCGAAGGGCGGTGATACCTGTTTCGCCAATATGTATGCGGGGCTCGACAATCTTTCGTCTGACTCTCGAGCCGCAATTGACGGGAAACTCACGATCAATCATCTGGAACAGGATAACCCGAATTACACCGATCGCGACCGCGATCAATACGACAAAGCCGTCCGCCAACCGATGATCCGCACCCACCCGGAGACCGGCAAAAAAGCGCTCTATTTCCATGTTACCAAGGCGCTTGGCATAGAAGGAATGGAGCAGGAAAAAGTCCGCCCCTTTCTCGAAGACCTTGTGAGCCAATCGATCAAACCCGAAAACACGCTCCGCCATCGCTGGCAACTCGGCGATGTGGTGATGCTAGACAATCGCTGCACCATGCATCGCGCCGACCCCGAATACGATATGACGGAAGAGCGTCTGCTCTGGCGCATCATTCTGCGCGGCGACCGGCCGGTTTAGATACGATGCCATTGATCACAAACCATATCGACGGCAGCTTCGCTGTCGAAATCGAGGGCATTAACCTGTGGGAAGAGCCGACGGCCAAGACCATCGAGGAGCTCCGCGATCTATGGAGCCGCCACGGAGTCATGGTCTTCCGCCGCCAAGCGGTCAACGAAGAAGAACTGATCCGGTTTAGTGCGCATTTCGGGGAGGTCGTGCCGCACACCCGGCCCGACTGGGCATCCCCAACTTCGCGCGAGATCACCATCGTCTCTAACATGAAAAATGCGGACGGTGTCGGAATCGGTGGCCTCGGAACGGGAGAACTTGCGTGGCACACCGACCAAAGCTTCGTCCCCTACCCAGCAACCGGATGTTTACTCTACGCGGTTGAGTTGCCGCAGGACAATCCAGACACAAGTTGGGCCAACCTCCTCCAGGCTTATAAAGGTATGCCGGACGCGTTAAAAGAACGCGCACAGGGAAAAGTCGGCGTCTTCGACTACATGCAGCGGGTCGGCAACTACAACGAAGGGAACGAGCCGTCGGAAGAAATCCGCAAACGCCTGCCACCGGTCAAACATGCTGTCGTCAACAGCCACCCGATCACGGGCGAAAAATCTCTCTATCTCGATCCCGGCACGATGACCGGCATCGACGGCTTAGAAGATGAGCGTGGACGGGCACTGCTGGCCGAATTAACCGACGCCGCTACCCAACCCGAATATGTCTACGACCACAAATGGCGGATCGGCGATGTTGTGATGTGGGATAACGGCTTCCTGCTACACAAACGCCAAGCCTTCGAAGCATCCGGCAATCGGTTGATGAAGCGCACGATTATTAAACTGCCGAAAGAACGGCACATTTGCCCGGGGCCAGCATAACATTTTGCAAGGCGGCTGAGCCCTCTAACGGGCCTGCCCGTGATATTCCTTGTTTGGCATCATATCGACGGCGCTCGCCATGCGATTGGTCATGTTGAAGAAACTGGCGACCGCGCTGATATCCCAAATATCCCCATCGCTGAAACCGGCGTCGCGCAGAACCTGCCGGTCCGCTTCCTCAATTTGGTGGGCCGCTTCAGTTAATTTAGCCGCGAAATCAAGCATCGCGCGATGGCGTGGTGACAGCTCGGCAGCGCGGTAATTCATTGCCAGTATTTCCCCAAGCTCGGGATCGCCAGATTGCGCCCGCACTTCCGCGCCGTGTGAGACCAGACAGTAATAACACCGGTTAATGGAAGAGACGACGACCGCGATCATCTCCCGTTCCAGCGCGTTCACGCCCGACGCCCCGCCCATCAAGTCGGTAAAGAAATCCGTGAATGTAGCTAGTTTGGCATTATCGAAACTATAGGCCTGAATGACGTTCGGCACGAAACCGAGCTTATCCTGCAGGATGCGCAGATACTTTCGGCGCCGTTCGTCGAGATTATCGCGATCCTTGATATCGAGAGCGGTAACGTGGTCCGGCTGCGGCATGACGGCATTCCTTCTGTTTCGAGACCTTGATCTTGAGCCGGAACCATCAACCGTACAAAGCGACATATTGT
>JABJCS010000442.1 GCA_018665505.1 Alphaproteobacteria bacterium | reverse complement strand
TCGATCTCCGCTTCCGACTTCACCATGCGCAACTGCCGCAGGATCGGCGTCGCGTCGGCGATATCCAGTGCCAGCGTGCGGGTCAGCATCTCGAAATCCAGCAACGGCATGCGCAAATGCGTCTCCGGCCCCATCGCGACTCCGAAGGCGGACCCATCGCCGACCGCGTCTCGCAAGGCTTCCATTAAAAGTGATACGCCATCGTCCTCGGGGTCTGGAGAGGACCAAGTGCGGATATCGTCGATCCAGGTCGCCGTCATGCAATCGCGGCCGATCTCGGGGATGACCGCGACCGGCTTGCCCGTCGCCGGGACGACCATGAACCAAGGCCGCGTCGGGCTTTGCCAAAACGGCGTCAAGAAGCCCGAGAAATAGCGGATCTCCGGCTCCGTCGTCAGCAGAATTGCGGAAATGTCAGCCACCGCCATCAACGCCTGCGCCTTGGCGCATCGCGCTTCGAATTCAGCGGTTTCAAAGCCACGTGTCGGAGATATTCTTCCCACATCCATTCCCATCAATATCCCCTGTCCATTTCCGGCTTCGACACCATAATACATCACCATGACATCCGTATCAGATAGCAGCAGCCTTGGCGACCTGAAGGTCGAGATTTGGCGGGGCGAGGCGGAAGGCGAATTCCGCAGTTACACCGTCCCGCACCAAACAAGCCAGACCATCCTGGACGTCGTGACGTACGTCCAGCGCAAGCTGGATTCCAGCCTCTCTTATCGCTTCGCCTGCCGGGTCGGTATGTGCGGATCTTGCGCAATGACGGTCAACGGATCGCCGCGCTGGACGTGCCGCACGCACGTCTCGGAAGTTCTGGAGGACGGCAACCGGGTGCGCATCGGCCCGTTGCGCAATCTGCCGGTGATCAAAGACCTGGCGACCGACATGTCCGACTTCTTCGACAAATGGGCGAAGGCAGGCGGGCAGTTCAAGCCTTCCGAACCAAAGTCGCTGGAATTCGCGGAAGTCTCGCCGAACAGCAAGGAACGCCGGGAAGCCGATGCCGGGGTTGAGTGCATCGGTTGCGGTGTCTGCTATGCGGCCTGCGACGTGGTAAATTGGAATAAGGACTATTTAGGCCCGGCAGCGCTCAACCGAGCCTGGACGCTGGTCAACGACGTGCGCGACGCGGACCGCGACGCTCATATTGCCGCAGTCTCGGTCGATGCGGGTTGCCACGCGTGTCACACCCACGGCAATTGCGCCAATCATTGCCCGAAGGGTATCAACCCGACCGCCTCCATCGCCGGTCTGAAACATGCCGCTTTCGGCGCCGCTCTGCGGGGTAAACTGTGAGCGACCCGGCTTCATCAGGCGGTAAAGGACGGCGCGAAGTCTGGCTTTTCGTCATGCAGCGCCTGTCAGCCATGATCCTGGCACCTCTGGTGATCATCCATCTCGTTACGATGATTTATGCCATTCAAGATGGTCTGACGGCGGCCGAGATCCTCGAGCGCACGCGCGGTAGTCTGGTTTGGGGAAGTATTTACGGATTGTTCGTGACCGCCGCGGCCGTCCATGGAGCTATCGGCTTGCGCACAATTATCGGCGAGATGACGCCTGTGCAAGACGATCTGCGCGATGGGTTGGCGCTCGCCTTCGCGACGGCCGTCCTCATCCTCGGCTACCGGGCTGTTGAGGCGGTGATATGAGCCAGCCGATTACGACGCGGAATCATCCCTCATATTGGGCGTTCATCGTCCATCGGGTTTCCGGGTTGGGCCTCGCCTGTTTTCTACCCGTCCACCTCTATGTCATCGGACTCGCGATCAAAGACGACGGGCAACTCGACAGTTTCCTAAGCTGGGCGGAAACCCTTCCCGTAAAACTCGCGGAGACCGGCCTCGTCCTCTTACTTGCCGCCCATATGGCGGGTGGATTACGGCTTTTAGCCGTCGAGTTTCTTCCGTGGCGGGACAGTCAAAAAACACTCATCGCCATTGCCGCAGGGGTCGCGATAGCGTTTGGCCTCCTGTTCCTCTTGAGAGCGATCTGAGTAGGAGCCAAATCATGGTCGATATAGAGCGCTCACAAACCGATATCCTTATCCTTGGCAGCGGTGGCGCCGGGTTATTTGCGGCCCTGCACGCGCACAAGTCAGCACCGGAGCAAGACATCACGGTGGCCGTCAAAGGATTGCTCGGCAAATGTGGCTGCACCCGCATGGTCCAAGGCGGCTACAATGTTGTGCTGTCACCAAACGATTCCATTGAACGCCATTTTATGGACACGATCGAAGGCGGTAAGTGGCTCAACAACCAGGACCTCGCCTGGAAGCTGGTGAATGTCGCCATTGAGCGTATCCACGAGTTGGAAAACGAACTCGGCTGTTATTTCGACCGCAATCCGGATGGCTCCGTCCACCAGAAAGCTTTTGCGGGACAGACTTTCGACCGGACAGTCCATAAAGGCAGCTTAACGGGGATCGAGATTATTAACCGCTTGGCAGAGCAAGTCTGGGCAAGCGGCATCAACCGGTTGGAAGAACACCGCGCCATTGCGCTGGTGCCGTCCGCTGATAAATCGCGCATCTCCGGCGTGCTGATGATCGACATGCGGACCGGCGGCTTCCGCTTCGTGAAAGCCAAATCCGTGTTATTGGCGACCGGCGGTGGGCCGACCATGTACAAATATCACACCCCGTCCGGTGACAAGAGCTGCGACGGTATGGCGATGGCGCTACGGGCTGGCTTACCACTCGTCGATATGGAGATGGTGCAGTTTCATCCGACGGGATTGATCGCGGGTGACGATACGCGGATCACCGGCACCATCATCGAGGAAGGCCTGCGAGGTGCGGGCGGTTACTTGATGGACGTCCACGAGAAACGCTTCATGGGCGAGTATGACGAGCGCGAGGAACGGGCGACGCGCGATATCGTCAGCCGCGCCATGTACGACCTGATGCAGGACGACAGCCGCACCGCGCAGAACGGCGGCCTTTATATCACCATGCGGCATCTCGATTCGAAGATGGTGGCGAAGCAGTTCAAAGGCATGGTCGACCGTTGCCGCGATGTCGGTTTCGATTTGGTCAGCGGATTGGTCGAAGTGGTACCGACAGCGCATTACATGATGGGCGGCGTGAAGTTCGAATTGGATTGCAGCACAGACATTCCGGGCTTGTTCGTGGCCGGCGAGGATTCAGGCGGCGTCCACGGCGCCAATCGCCTCGGCGGGAACGGCGTCGCCAACTCGACCGTCTTCGGCGGCATCGCGGGCGACGAGATGGGCCCCTGGGTCCGTGCCGACGGCCGCTTCGCCGATCCGGACCAGGCGGTGATCGATGAAGCCGTCGACCGAGCCTTGGCCCCATTTGGCAAGCCCGTGGGAGACATTAATGATATCCGCGAATCTCTTTATACTTTGATGTGGGATCAGGTAGGCATCGTGCGCGATGCGGACTCACTGGCGCGCGGTAAGGCTGGGCTGGACGATTTAAAGGCGCAGCTCGACGCAACGGGTCTCGTGGATGGGCCGCGTACCTTCAATGTGACCTGGCATGACTGGATGAATTTGGAGAGCCAAATCTTGATCAGCCAAGCCATCGCCGGTGCCGCGACAGCACGCGAAGACTCTAGGGGTGCCCATTATCGGGCCGACTTCCCCGAGACACGGGACTTGGAGAATTCCCGCAATACCGTGGTACGCTTGAACGGCAATACGATTGAGACGAGCGAGCAAGCGGTTCAGTTCACCCGGGTGAAACCCGGCGAGACGCTTATCGAGGAGGCTGCGGCGGAATGACGACCGCAGTGAAATCTTTAAGGGGCTGTCCCAGATAACCGAGATTAGAGGTTATCATGGTATCCATGCGCAAGAGCCGTCTGAGCAGATACAGGCAGGATCGTCTGATCGAACAT
>JABJCS010000441.1 GCA_018665505.1 Alphaproteobacteria bacterium | reverse complement strand
TTGCGTGGAGTATCCAACTGCTTTAGAAACTCCGAGGCCCGAACTATTGGCCCGGCGACCAGTTGGGGAAAGAACGTCACGAACAGGGCGTAATCCACGAAGGAATGCCATGGGTCGATCCTTCGCCGGTAGATGTCGAGCGAATAGGACAGGGTCTGGAACGTATAGAACGATATGCCGACAGGCAGAATGATATCGAGGGCAGGCGCCTGATAGGCACCGCCGAGTTCCTGGACAACACCGGCAAAGGACTCGAGCATAAAACCGCCGTATTTGAATATGCCCAGGAGGCCGAGATTTACCGACAAACTGGCCGCCAGATAAAGCTTCCGAAGCCTGATCGAGGTCGCATAGTGAATGCGCTGGGCAAGTTCCCAATCCACGATCGTCGAAAACACAAGCAGGAGAACAAAGGGCGGGTTCCAGGCGGCATAGAACGTATAGCTGGCCGCGATGAGCAGCATTTTCCTGGCACGCCACGAAATCCCGCTGTAGTACAACGCGAGCACGATCGCGAAAAATGCGATGAACGTATATGAGTTGAAAACCATTTACCGTCGATATCTCACAACAGAAAACCAAACTGCCAGCCAGGCCGCTTTGGCCCTATAACCCCGCTGTCGAGTGCGCAAACTCGAACACCCGGCCACTAGCGCTGCGCACGTCGCCACTTACACCTTTACCGAACCAGCCGCCGCCAACACCTTGTCGACGTGGCCCTTGACCCGAAGGTTGCGCCAGACCTCTGCCACCTTACCCTTCTCGTCGATCAGGAATGTCGACCGCACGATGCCCATATAAGTCTTGCCGTAGTTTTTCTTCTCCTGCCACACGCCATAGGCCTCGCAGATCGCCCCGTCTTCGTCGCTGACCAGGGTAAACGGCAGATCGTATTTTGCCTTGAAGTTGTCATGGCGCTTTACGCTGTCCTTCGACACGCCGACGACCTCGGCACCGAGTTTCGCGAAGTCGCCAAGGGCATCGCGAAACGCCTGAGCTTCGGTCGTGCACCCGGGCGTGTCATCCTTCGGATAGAAGTACAGGACGACTTTCTTCCCTTTCAAATCCTTCAGCGACAATTTCCCGCCGCCGTCGGTGGTGCCGCTAAAGGCCGGCGCTTTGTCGCCGATATCGATCATCGTCATTTCCCCCGGCTCATTTCCCCGCTCATTTTCCCGCTCATTTTCCCGCTCATTTCATCGTATTGAAACGGTCGAGCACGGCCTGGCGCGATGTCGCGGCAACACCGGCGTGATAGCCATCCTTGTAGGTCATGGAAAAATTATGACTGGCGCCATCATGGGCAACGATATCGGCGTTCCCGTGATCCGCATAGGCGGCACGGATTTTCTCGACATTTTCCATCGGCACGACCGGGTCCTCGGCGCCGAAATGGAAGCTGACCGGACAGGATGCCGGCGGCATTTCGTTGAGGTGTTCCTCGATCATCGTGCCATGGAATGCGCCGGCGGCATCCGCCCCGAACCGGGCCGCCGCGACATGGGCGTAACGTCCGCCGAAGCAGAAGCCAAGCACGCCGATCTTGCCGTTGCAGCGGGGATTGGCACGCAGATCGCCCATCAGGTCTTCGACATCCTTGAATCCCTGGTCGGCGTCGAATGCGTTATACCGCCCAAACGCCTTTTCCATATCCGCCGTCGGTCCCGGCATCACCCGCCAGAAGATATCCGGCACCGAGATCACGAAACCGTCCGCCGCCCAGGCATCGGCAAGTTCCTTCATCTCGTCGTCTATGCCGAAAATCGCGGTGATCATCAGGATCCCCGGCGCGGCGCCGTCGCCCTCGGGTTCGCTCAGATACCCAGTGAAGGTCTCGTTGTCGCGGGTGGTGTAGGTGATGTCCCTGCTTGGCATTTTATTCTCCGTTCTATCGGTTGGGGATCACACGCCAGGCGATCCGAGAAGAGTCTCGTAATGAAGGACGGTCTGTGCCGCCGATTGCTGCATTGTTTGCGTCAACGCGTCGAAGTCAACCGCCC
>JABJCS010000440.1 GCA_018665505.1 Alphaproteobacteria bacterium | reverse complement strand
GATATCTCCATTAATTATAGGTAATACTATATTCAACAACTGAATATTACCTAGCATTTACTTATTATATTGACGGTATATTTCGTATCGTCCATTATCTTTATATGCTTCCACTTGGAAAGATAACGGACTTCACCCGACTGATTACGCCTCCTGTCATTGGGGCGCTCGTTGTTGGTTATTTTGCATATCATTCGCTTAAAGGGGATCACGGCCTCAGTGCTTACTTGCTGTTGACGGCAGAAGTGATCAAGGCGGAGAGCGTTTTAGCGGAGAGAGTCGGAGAGCGTACGCTCATCGAACGTCGGACCAAATTACTGGGCCCGGAAAACCTCGATTTGGACACTCTCGACGAGCGGGCGAGGGCCGTCTTGAACCTTTTAGAAGAGGATGAACGGGTTATTTTGGATTGAGCTTTTGTTCACAGAACTGCGAACGAGAATTCCCTCATTTCGGATGTTCAACGAGTCGACTGCAAAAGAAGTTTTTATCCGCGCGGCTAGCGATATGATACTAGAATGCTAACTAACGCTAGATATTGTGTTTTGATCTTAAGTCTTGCCTCTCTATCCAAATCAATACGAAAGAATGCAGCATGAATGATTGGAAAAAAATACACCTCGATGAACCCGATATGTGGCCAAAAGACGTCATCGTAAAGATGGAAGCCAGCCACGATGATGCTCGAGGGTCGATCCAACCGCTCTATGACCTGCCGACCAAAAGCGTCGTATTGATCTCGTCGAAAAAAGGAACCGTGCGCGCCAATCACTACCATCTGACCGATTGGCACTACTGCTATGTCACCGAGGGTGAAATTGACTATTATCATCGTCGGCACGGGTCGGAGGAAGCGCCGGAACTGGTAACCGTGAAAGCTGGAGAGCTGTTTTTCACGCCGCCCATGGTCGACCATGCAATGGTCTTCACTCAAGACACGACGTTCTTCACTTTCGGGCGCAACCCCAGAGACCAAGAATCTTACGAGGCGGATGTACGACGGATTGAAATGATAGATCCCGCGACAATCAAGGTATAACCCTGGATATGCCGACGTGCCGGCTTCGTTCGGATTGCCGCCTGTGTAATAACGATGGATTGCAGGTCGTTTGTACTTTGTCGTCCACACCGCCCGCGAATGATTTTCGACCGGCTTCTTCATTAAATGAAATTCAAGATGTGTTCCCGCTGGAGCTGATGCTCTGCGACGAATGCGGACATCTACAACTCGGCCATGTTGTTGATCCGGAAAGCCTTTTTTCCGATTATGTATATGTTTCCGGCACGTCTCCTAGTTTCGTTGCTCATTTTGATGCCTATGCAAATACCGTGTGGTCCATGGGGGCTGGTGCTGCGAATGATTTAGTTGTCGATATTGGCTCTAACGACGGCACGCTCCTCAAATCATTTCGAAAATTGGGCGCCCGAATTCAAGGAATCGATCCCGCACAGAAAATTGCAAACGCCGCAAATAAGAGCGGTGTGCCGACCATTGCAGCTTTCTTTTCGAGCGAGATCGCAGCGCGGATTGTCGAAGAAGAAGGGCAAGCTCAAATCATAACGGCGAACAATGTGTGCGCTCATATCGACAATCTCAGCAGCGTAGTGGAGGCTGTTGTCACACTCTTGGCTCCCGACGGTCTATTCGTCTTCGAAGTGTCTTACCTATTGGATGTCATAGAGAAAACGCTGTTCGACACCGTCTATCATGAGCATTTGGACTACCACGCATTGAAGCCATTGGTGCCCTTTTTAAAAACGCACGGCTTACACCTGTTTCATGCAGAGCGAATTCCCAGTCATGGCGGTTCCATTCGAATATTTGCGGCACCGGAGGCAAGCGGACGTAGAACGAGCGATGAACTAATGGCGTTACTTGCCGCCGAGGATACCAGTGGACTGGCGGAACCAGGTGTCTATGGAGAGTTCTCTCGCAAGATCCAAAATGCGGGAAATGAACTTAGTCGATTGATAGAGACGGCGCGCGCGGAAGGCCGCCGAATGGCGGGATATGGCGCTCCAGCCAAAGCGACAACGCTGATGTATCAGTTCGGCCTCAAACCGGAAGATTTAGCCTACATCGTGGATGATAGCCCTTGGAAACAAGGTCTCCATAGTCCCGGTTTGAATATTCCTGTCGTTCCCGCCACCCGGTTAATCGAAGACCCAGTCGATGATTTGCTCATTCTGGCGTGGAATTTTGCCGGACCAATCATTGAAAATAATCGGCAATTCTTGCATTCGGGCAATCGTTTTATCGTTCCCTTGCCCACATTAAAGGTAGTGAGTGCGGACAATGAATAATTCCTTATTTCTCGACGGTGATCTCGCTGAAATTGTCGCCAGATTACCACCGGAGGTTATGAATTTAGCCGGCAAACGCGTACTCATCGCGGGCGGGGCGGGTTTCCTTGGGCGATATTTTCTTGCGGTTTTTAAAAAATTAAACGAGGAGGTTCTAGATCAACCGTGCAAGGTTTGCATGTTGGATAATTTTCGGGTCGCGGATCCAAAACTCTTGGACGAACTCGGCGATTGGGGCGAACTGGTCCATGCCGATATCTGTCGCGATCCGCTTCCGGACGGCGAATTCGACTGGTTTATTCATGCCGCGGGAATCGCCAGTCCCTTCTATTATCGCGCCTATCCGTTGGAAACCTTGGAAGTCGCGACCGTCGGGACGCAACGGTTGTTGGAATGTGCAAAAAATTCGAATGCACGGTTCGTCTATTTCTCTTCAAGTGAAATTTATGGTGATCCAGACCCAGGTCACGTGCCGACGATGGAGAGTTATCGGGGCAATGTCTCAACTTTAGGCCCAAGAGCATGTTACGACGAAGGGAAAAGGGTAGGGGAGACGTACTGCTACATCTATCATGATTATTTTGGAGTCCACACTAATATCATCAGACCTTTCAATGTTTACGGCCCCGGAATGCAGAAATCAGATTATCGGGTTATGCCGAATTTCGCAGCCCAAATTGCCGCCGGTGATCCGTTGATGATCTATGGCGACGGCCGGCAGACCCGGACATTTTGCTATATTGTCGACGCCATGGTTGGGTTTTTCCGCATTGTGCTCAAAGGTGTGCTAGGGGAAGCCTACAACATCGGCAATCCAAACCCCGAAGTATCGATGAACATTCTCGCCGATACGTTTAAAAGCATGAGTCCTGTCGACGTCTCGATGCAAATGACAGAATATCCGGATTCTTATCCTGCAGACGAACCCATGCGCCGGTGTCCCGATATTCGTAAGGCTGAATTGCAATTGGATTTTCGCCCAACAGTCGGTTTGGAAGACGGCGTGAGGCGCTTCTTGTCTTGGTCAATTCCGAGGTATCGCTCGGAACTTGCCTCTTCCTCCTGATCATGGGGGAAACAACGTCCCTAGCAGTTGTCGGCTCAGGACCTTGGGCTCAACGGCATATGGCGACGATTTCCGCGACACCGGGACTGCAGCTCGCTGGTGTTGTCAGTTCTTCCTTATCCGATCAACCGCGCACGCTCCATGGCGATATCGTCCCAAACGAAATCTGGTCGGACATTGACCGGATGCTGCTCGAAAAGAACCGACCCGACGGCATCATCCTGGCGACGGCGCCACAGCATATGCTGGAGGATTGCGGAAGACTGCTTAGTGAAGGCATTCCGGTGCTCGCGGAAAAGCCGCTGACCTTATCGGCCGGTGATGCGCAATGGATCGTTGAGCAAGCAGAGCGCGTGAATGGATTAATCATGGTGAATCTGATTCATCTATTTAGCGCCGGATATTCTGCCTTGAAGCGTCACCTAGAGGATATTGGACCACTCGAGGAACTGTCTTCCGAGGGCGGTAACCAGGGGCCGTTCCGTAAGTATATGTCGAGTCTTTGGGACTACGGTCCGCATGAACTCGCATTCGCATTGGATTTAGCGAAATCGTCACCGATAGAACTCACGGTAAATCTCCTATCCGGCGATAGGCACCGTCATGTCATTGATGTCAAAATGGAATTCCCGAACGGAATGCGTGCGAACTTAAAATTCGGTAATATGATGGCGGAGAAACGGCGCCGTCTTCGCTGCAAGGGGGAGGTCGGCATGTTGGAACTTGAAGATCATCCGGCACCAAACCTGCGTCTGAACCACAAAGTTCTCCCGTTATTTGGTCCGCTTCCTCTCAATAACGTCCACAGTCACTTTGTGAAGAGCATCGCAGCGGGAACGGATTCTATGGGAACCGCTGCTTTGGCGTGTGAAATTAACAACGTGATCGAGAGAATTGAATCTAAAATTTGATCTCAGAGTTCCCTGAAGAATGGATCTGTTGAATCTATCGAGTAAATTTGTTCCGAATGAATTCTCGATCTGCTAAACTCTCCGATATTAGAATCAGAAAACTACCGGAATTTAACTAATATTCGGTTAATTCATAAATAATTCATTAATTTCAATTAGATAATATTATATTGAAGAATCCGCTATTTCGCATTACTTGATAGCGGACGGGAACCAAGGCGTCGAAATCGACGTAGTCAGGGAGTCCAAATGGCGGCGAAAGAGCGGGCCAGAACGCGCGCATCGGCAAAGAAGAATTCCAGCGCAGCGTCTAAAGACGAATTATTACAATATTACAATGACATGCTTTTGATTCGACGCTTCGAAGAGAAAGCCGGACAATTGTACGGCATGGGGTTAATCGGCGGGTTTTGCCATTTGTATATCGGCCAAGAAGCTGTCGTTGTCGGTATACAATCAACGCTGAAAGACGGCGATGCCGTCATCACCAGCTATCGTGATCACGGCCATATGCTGGCCTGCGGGATGGATGCCAGAGGCGTTATGGCCGAGCTAACAGGACGCGCCGGAGGATATTCCAAAGGTAAAGGCGGCTCGATGCATATGTTCAGCCGCGAAAAGAATTTTTACGGCGGGCACGGTATC
>JABJCS010000439.1 GCA_018665505.1 Alphaproteobacteria bacterium | reverse complement strand
GTAACTCCCATGAAACTTATCTCCCTCTCCCGCTTGCGGGGGAGGGCTGGGGTGGGGGTCTTCGCAACTCTCTTTGAATCTCTTGTAGAACGCCCTCAAGATTCTGCAGCACGTCGTTGTTCCAGAAGCGAATGACCCGATACCTCTCTCGAACCAGATATTCCGTTCGATGGCCATCGTTCGTCGCATGCTGACCACCATCAACCTCAACGATCAGCATCGCTTCGACGCATAGAAAATCGGCGATAAAGGGCCCAAGAGGAACCTGTCGGCGAAACTTAGCGCCGTTCAATTGTTTGCGGCGCAACGAGTGTCAAAGCGCTCGTTCGGCATCTGTCATATCGCGACGTAGCCTGCGCGCCAGTCTTGTTTTCTTCCATCTCCATACCGCTTTCATCCAGGTGATATGAAAAGAGCAAAGATCTTTTTTCCCTCGCGCGCGAGCGGGCGAGGGAGAGGCCCGGTGCAAAAGCTGTGGGAGAGAAGGCCATGCGCAAACCCCTTTGTCTCTCCGGCGGGAGGCGCTATCTTCCCCATTCTTGTTCCAGGCGAACTCAATTTGGATATTACGACATGACCCGTCATCGCTCCGGCCGCCAGTTCCTGCACACGCCCGGCCCCACTCATATTCCCGACCGTGTACAGAACGCCATGCATGTGAAAGCGGTCGATTTTGCCAGTCCCGAATTCATGGATGTCGCGGTCGAATGTTTCGAAGGTCTCAAGCCGCTGTTCGGTCTCAGCGAAGGCGAAGTCTTTATCTACACCGCTTCGGGCCACGGTGCTTGGGAAGCGGCCTTCGTCAATCTGTTCGAGCCCGGTGACACGGTGTTGATGCCGGAGACCGGACGTTTCTCCCGCGTGTGGGGCGAGATGGGCGAAGCGCTGGGTCTCGAGATCGTGACTGTGGAGAATGATTGGCGCACCGCCATCGATCCTGACGCCGTCGAAGCGGCCTTGCGCGCCGACACGGAGGGTAAGATCAAGGCCGTGTTGATGGTCCACACCGAGACAGCGACAGGGGTGACCTCCGATGTGCAGGCCGTGCGCCGCGCCATGGATGCGTCCGGCCATTCGGCCTTGCTGGTGGTCGATGCCATCGCGTCTTGGCTAACGACCGGGCTGCCGATGGATGATTGGGGCGTCGACGTGGTGGTCGCCGCCTCGCAGAAAGGCTTGATGTTGCCACCGGGGCTTTCATTCACGGCGGTCGGACCGAAGGCCTTGGAAGCGACCAAAGAATGCAAGACCTTCCGGGAATATTGGTCCTGGAGTGCCCGCCTTGGGTTCGAGCAGTACCGCCGTTTTTGCGGCACCGCACCCGAACACATGATCTTCGGGTTGCGGGAAGCGATTGAGATTATCGGCGAGGAAGGGCTCGACAATGTCTTCGCCCGGCATGCTCGCTTGGCGGATGCGACGCGTCTTTGCGTGGCCGAATGGGCTAAGGGCGGCGCTTTTGAATTCAATGCCTTGCGCCCGGAAGAGCGTGCCAACGGCCTCACCGTGATCCGCGTGCGCGAGGATTTGGACGCGGAAGACATCCGCCGTACCGCCCGCGATATGTTCGACGTCGCTTGCGGCGGTGGCTTAGCGTTGTTGGCGAATAAAGTGTTCCGCATCGGCCATATGGGCAGCATAAACGACCCAATGATGCTGGGCGCCCTGGGCGGTGTTGAGAGCGCGATGGGATATCTCGGCCTGCCGTTCGAAAGCGGCCTTGGGATTGCCGCGAGGCATTTCGCGGAGACAGCCCCCCGCCTCAACAGCCCGACGGACGGGCGGACGTATAGTTAGCGCCATGTCTGAAACACTCCACAGCACTGTGAAAGAAAAACTCGCGTCGGGCGGTGTTGTCTCGTCGATGACTGTGCGGCTCGTGCCCAGTGTCGAGATCGTCCAAATCATCAAGAGCGCCGGGTTCGACACGTTCTATATCGACCTGGAACACTCCCCCCTCACCATCGAGACGACCAATCAGATCGCCACCATGGCGCTGGCGGCTGGGATCGATTGTTTCGCGCGCGTGCCCGCGAACACGCCGGACTATATATCACGTGTGTTGGACGGCGGGTGCATGGGGGTGATCGCGCCTGGTGTCTCCTCGGTCGCGGAAGCGCAGGCCGTGGTCAATGCGGCGAAGTATGCACCGGTCGGAGATCGCGGTGTCTCCGGCGCCCTGCCGGTGACCGGATTTCAAGCCATTCCTGATCTCTACGCGGCGGTCAACGCGGTCACGACCGTGATGGTGATGTTTGAGAGC
>JABJCS010000438.1 GCA_018665505.1 Alphaproteobacteria bacterium | reverse complement strand
TCCGGACCTGACCTACGTCATGGGCATGCAGGAATCCGTGGTCGTCGCCATGGCGGACGGGTTTTCGCGTGCAACCGGTCAACTCGTCGCCTGTAATGTCCACGTGGCGCCTGGCCTCGGCAACGCCATGGGGGCGCTCTACAATTGCAAATTTACCGGCACGCCGCTCATTATCACCGCAGGCCAGCAAGAGCTGGGGCACGGGCTGACCGAACCCTTGCTTTACGACCCCTTGGTCCCGATGGCGGAGCCATTGGTCAAATGGGCGACGGAAATAACGCGCCTCGAGGACATGCCACGCATCGTGCGCCGCGCTGCCAAGATCGCGATGACACCACCGATGGGCCCCGTCTTTATTTCCCTGCCGGGTGACATTTTGAACAACGAAGCCGGCATCGATCTGAGCACGAGCACACGCATCGACACTCGCAATCGGCCCTCTGACGAGGCACTAGCGGGCCTCGCGGAGCGCATTTTGCGCGCGGACAACCCGGTAATGGTCTGCGGCAACGAGGTCGTGACCAGCGACGCCTTAGCTGAGGTAGGAGAATTCGCCGAAGCATTGGGCGCCACCGTCTATCAGCAAACAATCCCGTTCGGCTCGCATTTTCCCTCCGAGCACCCTTGTTTCATCGGTGCATTGTCCCGCAATCAAAAGCAGGTCCGCGGTGTCCTTGAGCCGTTTGACTTGATGATTGTGGCCGGCGGAGATGTCCTCAGAATGTCGGTCTGGGATGAAGTCGATCCGATGCCGGAGAACCTGCCGATCATCCAAATCGGCCTCAACGATTGGGAAATGGGCAAGAACTACGCAACCGAAATGGCGATCGGAAGCGATGTCCGAGAGACGCTCAGGGCACTGACACCCATCATGAAAGAGAAAGGCGGATCGGCCCTCTCTGATGCGGCGACGAAGCGCATAGCCGCACTTTCCGGCAAGAATTGGACGGCAAATCGCGCAAAATTGATCGAGAAGATTAAGACCGAAGATACCGACTCACCGATCAGCCCGGATTGGCTGATGCTGCAAATACACGAGGCCTTGCCGGAGAACGGAATCGTCGTCAACGAAGGGGTGACCGCGAGCCGTTATTTGAACGACATCCATCCCTATCGCGAGCGTCACGATTTTCACGGTCTCGCCAGCGGCGGGATCGGTTGGGGCATCGCGGCGGCGGTCGGCGTGCAACTCGCGCATCCGGATCGAACCGTCTGCGCGATCATCGGCGACGGCAGCTCAATGTACAGTATTCAAGCGCTCTGGAGTGCGGCCAACCAGAAACTGCCGATGACTTATGTGATCGTGAACAACGGCGGTTATCGCATCATCAAACAGCGGCTGCTGTCCTTCCATCAGAACGATCAGTTTGTCGGCATGGACTTCAAGGACCCCGAAGTGAACTTCGCCGACCTTGCAAAATCGATGGGCGTGGAATCGGAGCGGGTCAGCGACCCGGCGAATTTACGCGCCGCGCTGGATCGCGCTTTGGCCAACAAAAGCGGCCCCAACCTGGTGGAGGTGATTTGCGAAGGCTCCGTCTAACGCCCGAGAATTGGGTTGCGCAAAACCCGCGTAGCCTTAAATCTCTTTCGAGTTAACCATAAGGGGCAGTCGCGAATGGATTTCGCTGCGTTTCAGGCATCCGTGGAGGAAGAGACACCTCCCTTCAAAGCAGGTTTAGCCTTGCTAGCCCTTTGGCATGCCGCAAAGGGAGACTGGGAGACCGCGCATGTCACCGCACAAGAGGACAAGACTATGTCCGGCGCCTGGGTGCATGCTTATCTCCACCGCGTCGAAGGCGATCTGTCGAATGCCGGCTATTGGTACCACAAAGCCGGACGCCCTGAAGCCTCCAGTTCCCTGCGAGCGGAATGGAATGAAATCGCAAAGGCTCTACTCTAAAGCATCCGGCAAACAATGCGGGCACTTCTCCAACGGGTTCGTACAGCAAGCGTCACGATCGACGGTGTGATCGTCGGCAAAATCGACCATGGCCTGTTGATCTTCGTCTGTGCCGTCCCGGGAGACGACGAAATAACCACCAAGTCCTTCGCGGCAAAGATCGCGAAAATTCGTATATTCCAAGACGACGACGGTCGTATGAACCGATCCCTTCGGGATATCGGCGGCAAAGCGTTGATCGTTAGTCAATTCACCTTGGCCGCCGATACCAGCCGAGGAAATCGGCCCGGGTTTTCCGGGGCGGCGCCACCCGATATTGCGCGGGAGCTGTACGAATACTTCTGCGCTTGTATGAAAGACGATGGTATCCCCATCGAAACCGGCCGTTTTGGAGCCGATATGGCGGTGGAACTGATCAATGACGGACCGGTCACCATCTGGCTGGACAGCGAGGTCTGAATAGCGCGCGGTGCAAGCTATGTTAAGCACGCACTCAAGCCAAATGACAAGGTCGGCTCCGACGACCGGGTGCGGGGTTTAAGAGTTGGCCCTCAACGGTATCCTCATCAGAATGCCGCACCCCCCTGTCCTGGAACGGTGCATCTGGGTTAAAGTGAGCACGGAGGAACAACGCGCGATATTAGCCAATACCTTCGAGGCGGCACTCGACGCGATACCGGGATAAAGAGGGACTCATCTTGACACATGGCATTATCTGCGCCGCCCAGCCGGAAGCGGCCGAGGCAGGCGCACTTGCACTGAAAAACGGTGGCAACGCAGTCGATGCTGCGATTGCTTGCGCGCTCGCCCAAGGCGTCATCGACCCGCTGATGTGCGGGTTGGGGGGCGTCGGCAGCGCGGTGGTTCATGACGCTAAATCGGGCAAGACCGAGAACATAAACTTCTTGGGTGTCGCACCTGCGGCGGCGCGCGACGATATGTGGGTGGACGCAATCGAAGGCGAGACTGCCGACGCGTTCGGATTCATGCTACGCGATAAAATAAACGCGATCGGCCATCAAGCAGTCATGGTACCGGGAAACCTGAAAGGCTATCACACGCTGCTTAGCGATTACGGCAGTATGGATTGGTCGGATATCAGCCGCAGCGCCATTGCCTTGGCCGACGGCGGTTGGATCGTCCGCCCTCATGTCTATTCCTACGCAATGCAGGACGAGGAAGCGCAAGGCCGCATCCACAATTCCGATATCCTTGGTTACACATCCGAAGGTCGTACGCTGTATCTGGGCTCGGACGGACACATTAAAAAACCCGGCAATCTCGTCCGCAATCCGCAACTGGGATATTTGCTCAAGACCATCGCGTCGGAAGGCATTGATGTCTTTTATAAAGGCGACATCGCGGGGCGCATCGCCGACGATATGCACGCCAAGGGTGGCCTCATTACGCGCGAAGACCTCGCCGCCTATGAAGTTGTCCGATCACCCGCACTGTCCGGCAGTTATCGCGGACTTCGGATCGCCACCAACGTCCCGGGCGGATCCGGCGTACAAGTTATCGAAGCACTGAATATCTTGGAGCATTTTGACCTCACTGCCCTCGGCCACAACACGCCGGAATACATTCGCACCGTCGTCGAGGCCATCGCATACGCGTTCAACGACAAGCGCAACAAGGTGGGTGATCCTGCTTTCGTCGATGTGCCACTCGATCAACTCGTCGATAAGGACTATGCGAAATCCTTTGCCGCTAAGATTACTGCCGGTGAGAAAGCATCTCTCGACAGAATGACACTGGCGGAATCCAAGGATACGACGCACGTCTGTACTCTCGATGAGCACGGCAACGCGGTCACGATGACCCACACGTTGGGAGCGCCCTCCGGTGTGATCGCGCCTGGCACCGGCTTCATCATGAATGGCTGCATGAGCATCTTTGATCCACGTCCTGGCAAGGCCATGTCGATTGCACCTGGGAAGTCATACACAAGCTCCATGTCCCCCGCGATTCTGTTCGACGGAGATAGCCCACACATCGTAATCGGTGCGCCGGGCGCGGCTTATATCCCACAAGCCATCGCCCAGGCAATCGCCAATGCAGTCGATTTCGGAATGACCATGACGGAGGCTGTCGCAGCACCACGCATCGCCATAACCAAGAACCAAACTGTCGAAGTAAGCAACCGCATCCCACAATACGTCACCGACGAGGTCAAGGCGATGGGCTACGGTCTGATCCGCAATTATCTGAGCTACGCCTTCGCCGGGGTTCATGGCATCAAGGTGACCAGCGATGGCTGGCAAGGCGGCGCCGACCCTGGTCGCGACGGCGTCGCGCTGGTCGTCTGATCGCGCTACCCCATGACACGCCCGGAACCTGGCCGTCTCATCGTCATACCAACCCCGATCGGCAACCTCGAGGACATGACCTATCGGGCCGTGCGCGTCCTACAGGAACTGGACGCGTTGGCCTGCGAAGATACGCGCCACACCAGGCGCATCTTCGAGCGCTATGGCATCGAGCGACCGAAAATCCTCTATTCCTGTCACGGCCATAACGAAAAAGGCGCGGTGCGCCGCACCCTATCATTGCTCAATGACGGCTATGACGTGGGCCTTTGTAGTGACGCCGGAATGCCGGGCCTCGCCGACCCCGGCCAACTGGTCATCCAAGAAGCGCTCGAGGCCGGATACGAAGTGGACGTTCTTCCGGGACCCAGCGCCGTACCGACCGCTTTGCTGGCCGCTGGGGTTAAGGCAGCGCAATTCGCTTTTCTCGGCTTTCTGCCGCAACGCCGAGCGCGACGGCGACGCGCCCTGGAACTCTATCTCGAGAGCGATACCGCTTTGGTCATTTTTGAGAGCCCGCGCCGGGTCGGAAAATTGATGGCGGAAGCTGCTGAGATCTTCGGCGAACGCCGGGGTGCTGTCTGTCTTGAGTTGACCAAGAAATTTCAGCGGGTCGAGCGCGGCATTTTAGCGGAGCTGGCTGAAGAATTCGCCGAAGCGGATCCGCGCGGCGAGGCAGTCATCGTTATCGGTGGTGCCAATACTGCCCCGGCGCCCGAAAGAGACTTAGGCCGCCTAGCCTAACCTCACTCCCACTCCGCGGCTCTGTCATGCAACAGGATTGCCGGCAAAAAGGCGCTGGCGACGACAATCAACAAACAGACCGCATAGAGATCTTCCGTCAAAATACCAACCTTTAGGCCGACGGTCGCGGTGATGATCCCGAAACTCAGCCGATAATTGAACAACAACCCCGCGACACGGCCGGAACTCTTAAACAAATACCGAACCGGTAGCGCCGCGCCGACATATTTCAGCCCGCAAGCAACGACCAGCAACAGCAATGCTGTCCAAACGAGGTCGAATGTCAGCAATCGAATATCGAGCTGCATACCCGCATAAAGGAAGAATGCGGGCGCCAGAAAACTGAAGACGATACCTTTCAGTTTCTGTTCTAATTCCTCATGCTCATCGACGATTTCCGACATAACAATTCCAAGGGCGAAGGCGATGACAGCCGGATGAATACCGCCGATGTTCTCGGCCATGAATCCCATCGCAAGCAACAAGACAAGGAGGAAGCGCAGCTCGAATTCGACGAGCGAACCGCGATAGCGTCGAAAGATCCATTTCCCGAAACGCGGCAGGCCAATAATCATTGGCACCGCGACCAACAAGAAGATTGCCGTTCCCCAGCCCACATCCCCCATCAAGATGGCAAGGAACACCATGCTTAGAACATCGACGACCGATGCTGCGGCCACAAGGATTTGCCCATGCTCGGTATGCAGCGTGCCGCGTTCCCGCAAGGCGTTATAGACCAGGGCCAACGAAGTTGTCGAAAGACCAATCGCCAGGAGGCCCGCCGTCAACGGCGCAAGCCCCAAGATGAAATACGCGACGCAAAAGACACCCGCGAGGGGCAACAAAAGCGCCGATACGCCAATCGCAATACTGGCCCGCCACGTACCGCGCAATCGTTCGACGTCGACTTCAAACCCGACCATGAACATCAGGCCGAGCATGCCGAGGTTGGACAGGAAGCGCAGCCAATCCAACTGCGCAATATCGACGAAGAAGAAGGCCAATCCGATACCGGCGAGAATTTCGAGAATGGCGCTCGACACCCGCAATTCGAAGGCAATGACGGCCGCGGTCACCATGACGATGGCAACTATCAACGATTCATCCATCTAGAGACTCCAATTCAACCGGATTCAGCCTTTGTCGGTGTTCGTAATAGAAAGACCAGCGGCATGGCGATGAACGCCACTGCCACCAGAAAAACGAATGCGTTCAAATAGGCGACCATTTCCGCCTGCGCCAGTACCAATTTTTGCAATGCGGCGATCCCTGAAATCGAGTCGAGGTTCCAGCTCGACGGCGTTCCCAAAACGTCCAATCCTTCGGTGAAGATGTTAATATGGTTTCGCATTTCGATATAATTGATCTGCGACGACCGCACCAATATGGCGACGATCACCGATGTTCCCATACTAGCCCCGATCGACCGGACCAACGCGAACAGGGCTGCTCCCTCGACACGAAAACTTTGCGGTAAGGTCGAGAAGGTCACCGTCGTCAAGGATACCCACATCATGCCCATGCCGTAGCCGTTAATAATAGTCACCCAGACAATAGCGTCGACTTGGACCTGATCCGTCCACTGGGTCATCGCGATATTGCTGAATCCAACGCAGCATAACCCAAGGAGGATCAAATATTTGGCAGGCAGGCGGTCGGCCAAGGTGCCCCCCATCAACATGGCGATCATTGTCCCGATCCCACGCACGGACACGATCCATCCCGCCGAGAGGACCGGGTAATCCTGAACGTTCTGCAGGAACAGAGGCAAAATAAAGAGGCTGGAGAAAACCGCGATTCCGAACATGAAGATCAAACTTAAGCCAACCACAAAATTGCGGTCCTTGAATATCGAAAGGTTTATATACGGCTTGGAATGGGTCAGGCTGTGGACGACGAAAATGTATATCGCAAGAATGGCGATGGCCGCTTCGATCAAGATTTCCGTCGAATTGAACCAATCGAGACGTTCGCCTCGGTCCAGCATCAATTGTAGAAACGAAACACCAATCACCAAACTGGTGACGCCGATCCAATCCAGGCCTTGCTTGCGCGTCTCTGCTTCCGGAAGCGTGATGAGTATCGCGACGAAAGCGGCAATGCCGAGCGGAATATTGAGCGAAAACAGATAGCGCCACCCGTAATATTCGGTCAGCAGCGCACCCAAGGTCGGCCCGACGACCGGCCCCAGGATCATCCCGAGCGACCAAATACTCATCGCAAAACCGTGGAGACGCCGGGGATATGTATCCAGCATGATGGCCTGCGAGACCGGCAACAACGGCGCGCTCATAAAGCCTTGCAGTATGCGGTAGAAGACGAGTTCCTCTAGGCTCCCGGCAAGCCCGCACATCGCGGACGTGACGGTAAATCCAGCGATCGAACCCAGGAAGACCTTGCGCCGCCCGAACCGACCGCTGAGCCATCCTGTCAGCACTGTCCCGACCGCTGTTGCCACGACGAACGCAGTGATGATCCATCCCACTTGATCCGGCCGCGCGGCGAGATTGCCCTGAATATTGGGCAGCGCCACATAGGCCGTACTCATGTTCACCGAATGCAGCAGCGACGCCATCAACACCGGGACGGTAATGATAATGCGTTCCGCGGTCGAAAACGGACCGCTCGCCGATTTATGCAGCGTTTGCAATAACTAACCCTTCTGGCGAATGGGAACGTGTCGGACTAAGATAATTAACATCGCATCTTACGTGGAGTAGCGAAAATTCGGGTTCTTCTCTCACAACCAAGCCGATGCCGTCCGATGCTTAACGTCTTTGGCACTGTCGGTTAGTTATGATCGAAGCTTCAGGTCTTTCCAAGTCATTCCGCGACGTCCGCGCGCTCGACGCCTTGAGCTTTACCGCCCGCAACGGCAGCGTAACCGCCCTGCTTGGCCGGAATGGAGCCGGGAAAAGCACAACTTTACGCATCCTCTATACGGTGATGCGCCCTGACAGCGGTAACGCCCGCATCGACGGTTTCGATACGGTCTCGGAAACGCGCCAAGTCCAACAACGAATCGGCGCCTTGGTTGACACGCGGGGCCTTTACCCTCGTCTCACGGCCCGCGAACATGTGGAATACTATGGCCGCCTACACGGCCTCACAGGTAGCGAACTCTCCTCCCGGATCAGCGAGTTGATCGAAACGCTGGATATGGATGAGTTCGCCGACCGACGGGCCCAGGGATTTTCGAAAGGACAGTCATTGAAGGTCGCACTGGCAAGAGCGATGATTCACAAACCGAAGAACCTGTTATTGGACGAGCCGACCAGCGGTCTCGACATCGCTGGCAACCGTGCCGTCCGCGAATTAATCCGTGAAGTACGGGACGGTGGCGGGTGCGTTTTATTTTGCAGCCACAGTATGACGGAAGTCGATGCGCTCGCGGATCAGATCGTGATCATTTCCCAGGGCCGAACGGCGGCCGCGGCATCTCCAGACGAATTGCGCAGCAAAACCGGCGCGGACGATCTGGAAGAGGTATTTCTGGCACTCACTGGCGAGACAGCGGACGGTTGACACTTGCATAACGGTATTTTCATCGTCTTTCGGAAGGAAACGCTCGATAATTTGCGTGACCGACGCACGCTTCTGCTTGGCCTCGTCTATCCGCTCTTGGGCCCGATTCTTCTCGGTGTGATGATTTCCTTGGCGACAACGGTTCTCACGGCAAAACCGGAGAAACCTGTGCGGCTCGGCATCGAGAATGCGGAAGCGGCGCCGCGTCTGGTGGCCTATTTGCGCCAACACGGCATCGAGCCAGAACTCCTGGAACGGGGCGGTGACAGGTTGGTTCGCGACGGACGATACGACACCGTTATCATCATCCCAACAGATTACGCGGACCGCCTGGCATCTGAGTCATCGATCTCGCTACCTATCCTGATCCATCCGGCGCGTCTCGGCAGCATGGTGGGTGCAAACCGCGTCTACGCATTGCTCGACACCTATGGACGTCAATTGGCCCAAGAACGGCTCGTGCGGCGCGGCATCGATCCCGCCAGCGCCACGCCGATTATTTTAGAGAGCGTAAACGTCGCCGGAGATGCGACCATCGTCGACGTCTTCATGTTCATGGTGCCACCGTTTTTCATCTTCACGATCTTCATGGGCGGTGTGTATTTAGTGCTCGATACGACATCGGGAGAACGGGAGCGAGGGTCCTTGGAACCGCTCTTGGTTAACCCGGTGCCGAGATGGGGATTGATGGGAGGTAAATTTCTCTCCGGCGTGTTGTTCACGACAATCGGGCTAATCGTACAACTCATCGCTTTCAAGGTGGCGTTCCTGCTGGCGGGTGATGCCGGAGTAGGACTTGCGCGCAATTTGGATATTGCGACGATGTTGATGATCCTCATCGCCGCGCTCCCGCTGATGACTCTCGCCGTCGCTATTCAAATCATCGTCGCCGTGGGAACCAAGAGCTTCAAGGAAGCACAAACCTATCTCGGGCTGTTGCCGTTGGTGCCAGCCATTCCAGGTATGGTTTTGGTATTTTCCCCCGCCTAAGCGCAAAACTGGATGATGGCGTTGCCGACATTCGGACAAACGTTGATCTTTGGACGCTTGGTCCGAGGCGAAGGCATGGCCTTATCCGATTTACTCATTTCGGCATCTGTGACACTGGTTGCGACCGCCTGTCTTTTAGCGATCGCGGCACGTCTCTATGAGAACGAATCTCTCATATTCGGGAAATGAAAGAGCAGCTGCACCCTCCCTCAGTGCACTGAGCGTCGCCGTTGAGACGAGCGGACATGCGATACGAGACGACGGCCCATAAGCCGCTGTTGTGCCGAGAAATCTTTCTCTTGTTCGGAGAGATGCTCACTTTCTTCGAATATCGGTAGGTGCAGTTTTACGATCGTGCCGAAACCTGGCTGACTTTCGAGGCTCATTCGTCCGCCATTCATAGCGACAAGTGAATCGACGATCGTCAGGCCCAATCCAGTTCCGGCCTCGCTCGAACTTTGTACATTTTTACCTTGGTAGAAGGGCGTGAGGATTTCTTCCAATTCGTCAGCGCGAATGCCAACTCCAGTGTCGGACACGGATAACTGCACTTCGTTCCCATCTGACGACATCGCGGCAATTTCTATTTTCCCACCGGGTTCCGTGAATTTTATGGCATTCGAAATCACATTTACTAGAATCTGCCGAAGAGACCGGCCATCCATCTGCAAATCCGGGAGGTTTTTGGGAAGGGGCTGTCCCAGATAACCGAGATTAGAGGTTATCATGGTATCCATGCGCAAGAGCCGTCTGAGCAGATACAGGCAGGATCGTCTGATCGAACATT
>JABJCS010000437.1 GCA_018665505.1 Alphaproteobacteria bacterium | reverse complement strand
GGGCGCAATTAGCGCCGATGATGGGGCTCGCCCCCGGGGAGATCGCGCTGATCGGCAATGCATCGGAAGGCATCGTCAAAGTGCTCTCCAGCATCGAGTGGCGGGAAGGCGACAATGTCGTCGTCTCCGAACGCGACTATGCGTCCGGTCGCTACGCCCTCGCCAGTCTGGGGGACAAAGGCGTAGAGATTCGCATGGTCCCGGCACGACAATGGCGCATCGAGACCGAAGACCTGCTCGCGGCCTGCGACGCGCGGACGCGAGCTCTCTATATCAGCCAGGTCAACGCGATGACCGGCCAACTCATCGACATCGCCCCGCTATCGGCGGCATTGGAAGCCGCTCCGACAATTCTGTTGCTCGACGCCAGCCACGCTTTGGGCGTTGTCCCGGTACGTGGTGACCTCGCCGATTTCACGGTCAGCTCGTGCTATAAATTCGCACTCGGTATCCACGAAGGTGTCTTCGCTTGGAACCAACAACGGCATCCCGATTTTATCCCCTTCGGCGTTGGTTGGGCGGCCGCCAGCGCCGGTGGCCGCGCCGATGAATTCCGCCGCAAACCCGGCGCACAGCGGGTCGAATTCGGCAACGCGGGTCATCTCGGCGCGTATCTTTTGCGAGGGTCGCTCGACTACTTGGCCGGATTCGGCATGGATGCCATCGCCGATCATGCCCAAGGCCTCTGCCGCCAAATGATCGCAGGTATGGAAGCCAACGGCCTTGAGGTCATGACCCCATCAGCGCCCGGCGAGCAAGCGGGCAACGCCGCTTTCGTCTGCGAGGACCCGAGGGCCTTTGTCGCGAAGGCCGAGGCTGACGGCATTTATGTTTGGGGCGATAACAGCAGAGTGCGGGTGTCGGCACACCTATTCACCTCTCAGGAAGACGTGGACGTCTTTTTGGAGAAGCTGCCGCGCTACCTCGGGTAACGGCGCGCCGCCCCCACCCTAAGCCGCCAGCCAGCTCTTCGCTTCACCGGCGTATTCGGCGCCGGGATTGCCGCTGACCGTCGTGCGCCACATCAGGCGCTGATGTTTCTCGGCGTCGAACCAGGTCGCAGCGTGGATCAAGGTTCGATTGTCGTAGATCACCAGATCACCTTCGTCCCATTCGTGGGCGAAGACGAAGTCATCCCGCGTGAAGTGCGACATCAATTCATACAGTAGCTTGGCACCCGCGCCGTCCGGGCCCGTCTCCATGCCGACGAAGGGACCATCGATCCAGTCCATCTGGCCTGCCTCGCAGAGGTAGAGCGACTTGGCTCCGGTCTCCGGATGGACCCTTACCACCGGCTGGCGCTGCGGTAGATCACCGGGTCCAAGGTCCATCGGTGCCGCACCCGCGCGGACCGCGACCTCGCCCCGGCCAACACCTGGTTTAGCGTGAATACCGACCAAGTTTGCAACGCGGGTCTTCATATCGGCAGAGAGCGCTTCATAGGCACCGATGCCGTCGGCATATAGGGTTTGCGCTTGTCCCTTCGGCGCGGCGACAACGCAATAGAACAACGAGACGTCCGGTGGCGGGCGGCGGTAGCTCTGATCCGTGTGCCAACCACGGCGATGGGGAAAGCGCGTCGGCAGGGAGCCAACCGCGTTCAACAGTGGCTCCGGTGGCGGTGGCGGTACTTTGTCGGCAGGCGGGATGTTGGAGACCATAAAGATTTCCGGTATCTCCGGATGCACATTCTGCCGCGCCATACGCGTCTCGTGATAGCTCTCAACCTCTGTGCCGAATAGCCGGCTCAGCCGCAGCAGTAGTTCCGGTTCTTCCGTGATGCGCCCCATACCTTTGATCAACAGGAGACCTTGATGCGCGTCCAGGACACGCACCAGCGATTGCGGATCGGCTTCTGCGGCTTCGGTCAATTCAGCGGCGTCACCTCCCGTGGCGAACAACCCGCCAAAAGTTGCGTCCGGCAATGGGTTCACATCAAAGGCACTCATGCCGCACTCTCCTCTTTCCACTCCAGATAAGTCGACTTGGCGTATATTTCGATCGGCGAGCCGTCGCTGAAGCGCGACAGCCGGAAAGGTTTCAGGTCCACGGGCACCGTGCCGTTCGTCACCAATTCCGACATGATAAGACCGGTCCCCGCCCCCATGCCAAATCCGTGGCCGGAAAATCCAGTGGCAACATAGTAGCCCTCCAACCCGTCGACCCCACTCCATACAGGCACCACGTCCGGCGTCACGTCGATCAATCCGGACCAGGCTTCGGCGATCTCGAGGTTGCCCAATTGTGGGAAGCTGCGCTTCGCCGTCGCCAGAATATCCTGGATCGTCGGCATGTGAGGGGCCGGATCGTTGACCCGCGTCTTCTCGAACGGCGTCACGTCGTCGGCAGCCCAGCGCTTCGGGCGCGCCAACTCCTTGAAGAAGGCACTGTTGAGGCGCAGACGCATCGGCTGCGTCTTAAGGGCCGGCATGTAGGTGCCGAAATATCGAAAGGCGTCCGGCACGATATCGAAAAACCCAGAGCCGGACCGCCCAATGGTATAGCCCCCATCTTGGCGGCGGCGGAAACTTGCGCCCGCCGAACTCACATTGGTCTCCGTGACCAGCGGCGCCGGTTTCGTGCGCAAGACCGAGGAGCGGACCTTCAACTGCGGAAAGCCGTAGCCGACATTGCCGCTGAACAGGCTCGACCATGCACCGCCCGCACAAACTACGGCCTGGCAGGCGATCTCGCCTTTCTCCGTCACGACGCCGGTAACCTTGCCCGCCGCGCGCTCCACCGTGCGCACCGCGCATTCGGTCAGGACCGTGCCGCCCAGGCGTTCCACCGCGCGGGCAATCGCGGGCACCGCCTTAGCCGGTTCGGCCCGCCCATCCGACGGCGTGTAGAGAGCGCCCTTCCATCTGCGGCCCTCGCCGCCAATATGCGCGTCAACTTCGTCGGGCGACAGAATACGGCTGTCCAATTGATACTGCTTCGCATGGCCCAGCCAATCCTCGTAATAGGCGAGATCGGCTTCGCTTTCCGCCAGATAGATCGAGCCCCCCTGATGCCAGCCGATATCATCGCCGATATCGGCCTCCATGTTTTCCCAGGCACGTAAGGATTCGATAATGGCTGGTAACTCGCGCGGGTCGCGGCCCTGTTTGCGGATGTAACCCCAATTGCGCGACGACTGCTCGCCCGCGACTCGGCCTTTCTCGCAGACGATGACGGGGATGCCTTTCTTTGCCAGGAAATAGGCGGTCATGATCCCGGCGACGCCCGCGCCGATCACAACCACCTCGGTCTTCATCGGAAAT
>JABJCS010000436.1 GCA_018665505.1 Alphaproteobacteria bacterium | reverse complement strand
GAACGGTCGCTGATCGCTTAATCGACAGTTTCCGGTTGTAGGTCGCCGTACCGGTGCTGTCCGTATGTCCTTCGATGACGATATGCCGGTCCTTCAACGCTTCATGCTTCAGCGCTCGCGCGATCTCATCAAGCTGCTCATCGGTCCCGCCACGCAGACGCGCGGAATCGAAATCAAACCGGATGTGGATATCGATATGTGGCTCGGCGCGCGCCCGTACGGAGAGGCCGCGGGTTCGAGGCGGCTTGCTCGTCAGGGTACGGGTGATACTTTCCGCGCCGATCACTTGCCCGGAGGATTGGGCTTTGATCGGAATTTGAGCCAGACGGTCGCGGTAGACGTCTTCATACTGCAACAATCCGTTACTACTCCCGGCACGTTTCACCGCCTCCAGCCGCGCTAGAAATGTCTTATAGGCACTCGCGGCTTCTTGCAGTTGCCCCTGAGCGCGCAATACATCCCCGAGCCCCGCATAGGGTGCGACCGCGGACGGGTTCGCCGCCACGGCGCGGTGATATAACCGCTTAGCTTCCTCCAGACGCCCCTTGTTTTCTAACAAGACCGCCAGATTGTTGAGGGCAGCGGCATGCTCGGGGCACATTTCGATAAAACGCCGCAGTTCGTTTTCCGACGCGCTCGCCGAAGGCAAGCCTTCGCCTCGGGAACATCTGTCATCCGCGAAAGCAAGTTCTGACCATCCAAACGCCAAAAGAAGCGGCAACGCCAAGACGCTGCCCAATCGCTTCATTTGCAATCCTCTTTGCCTCATTCTGTCACCACCTATAGGACGGCGCCTTTCGACGCGCACGTAATGGAATTCGAATTTGGCGCATATTATAGGCATCGCCCTCGAAAGCGACACGCGCTTTAATCCCCAATTCTTCGAACATCCGGTCCAGATTACGCCGCAGCTTGGAATGCGGGATCGAACTTTCATACCAAATTTCGGCATGGCGGTTGAAACTGGCAATCGGTCGATGTGAGCGGTATCCGGAAAAGATTGCCAAATATTCTTGAATATCCTGCATCTCGACGACGCTAAAATTGTCGAACGTCAACGTCATCCCACGGACCAACCCATCATCGGTGCGCTGTTCCGGCCCCCGAGAGAAACGGACATCGAGCTTTTGCGATAAGACATCGGCGACTTCCCGGCCAAGAATTTTCGCGACCTCACCGACCGTCTCCGCATAACAGGGTCCACTACAATTCGGATGAACGTTTCCTTCGTCCGAAACTTCGAAATTACCGAGCCTGCGGCCGGACTGGGCGTCCAATAACCGGGCCGAGACCCGGACCCGCAATTTCGGCATCTGAGGACGCAGCAGGCTATCCGTGTATATCGTGAACAGAGCTATGGTGTCGATTGGAGGCCGCTTGATGGAGCGCGCGATATCGATGAGTTCGGCATCACTGCGCCGGGAGCGATCCTGGTGATTGCGATTGAACGTCAAAACCGTCTCGTCAAAGATACTGAAGCCGTATCCGCTGATTTGGCTGGAGAGTTCGTCTAGGACGCGGCGGCTCACCCGATTGTCCCTAGAAATACTACCCGCGTCACCGTCTTCAGCCATGATCAAGATGGCGTGGGATCCTCTGGCGCGGGTGTCAAATTGTCCGCTGGTCTCGCACGCACTGACCGCCAGAAGGACGAATAGGGGAAAGAGAAGTTTGCGCATTGACCGAAACCCTTCCTTTGGATGCGGGGGACGGTTAACGCCCCTACGGGGCTCCGTCTTCGCTCAAGGTTTGAAGGAGCCACGACCGGCGGCATTATCCGCCGGCCGGTCGTGGATAGGTTCAATTCACCACTTGTATTTTTTGCCTTGACCACCGCTACGACGTTCCTGGCGCAAGTTCTTCGCCTTGATCGTATAGGTGTTGCCGGAGAACTTCAGAATATACGGGATATCGAGAAGCTCCATCATCTTGTGGAGATTCCGTTCCAGCCGCGAGGTCTTGATCGTCGATTCATACCAAACTTCATGATGCAGATGCGACGAGCGGGTCGGGCGATGGCGGACGTAACCCGAGAAGATCGTCAGATAATCTTCCATGTCCCGATAGTCGCGCGACGAGAAGCCGTCGAACACTAGGTTGAAGCCGCGCTTGAGACCTTCGTCCTGGCCACTGCTCGACGTCGAGCCGAGATTGGCTTCCAGTTTCTCGGAGATAATCGCTCCCACTTCCTGCGCCAAGATACGGGCGTCGTCGCCAACGGCTTCCAACAAACAATTGCGGCTCACGACCTGACCTTCAGGGAAGCAGCGATTCGGCAGTAGCCAAACCTGATCCCGACCCTCGGGCAATTTCGCTTCCCAATTTCCAAGTCGGCGGCCGTCACCAACGCTCAACAACCGACCCACGGTGCGCAAGCGCAGCTCATTCTGATAGGCCTTGCGCGTCACATTCGCGAAAACTTCAAAGAACACGACGACGTCGATTGGAGGACGGTGAATTGATTTCGCGACATCCACCAACTCCGCATCCGTGCGACGACTACGTCCTTGCTTGTGCGTGCCCAGCGTTACCGCCGTCTCATCGTAAACCTCGAAACCACGGGTATCGAGCTGGGTTACCAATTCATTCAAAATACGTGTCGAAATCCGGCTCTTCCGGGGAATACTTTCCCCATCACCATCTTCGGCCATAATCAACAGGGTTGGGTTTGAGCCCTCGGCATTAGCGGTCGCCGTGTGGCCGACGACGAAAAGCGCTAATGCACCAAGCGTAAGAAGTAAGCGATTCATTACCAATCTCCTTCCGGCAACATCGGGCCGGTTATCTACTGTTTGACGCCCAAGACGACGCCTGCAATCAGGTTACGCAAAGATTAAGGTAATTTTTCCCCAACAACCCAACGGTTTTCAAAATACTCATAATAATTCAATACACTAAGCACAATTCGGTACGCGCCAGAAGTATAATTAATGATAGCGCGCAACGCCGCTAATTTTCGCCCTATTCCTGCCATAGCCACTATCATCATGATCAGCACACGCAACAGCGCCGAGACATCCATATGAGACGAATTGCTCTCCTTACCACCGCCCTTTTAATTGCCGCGAGCCCAGCCCACGCTGCGGATCCCGATGCCAATGAAATCATTCGAAGCCTGGCACCGATCACTTATTTACCCAAACACGGTGGCAAACCGCGCCGTGCCATTGATCTAGAAATCCGCTTCGAAATCGGATCGGCAAAACTAACAAAATCAGCGCGATCTCTTCTGGCTCGTCTCGCGACGGCGCTAAAAGATCAACGCCTTGCCGCCTCACGTTTCGAAGTAGCAGGGCATACCGATGCATCCGGTAAGCGCGCTTACAATCAAAAACTATCGGAACGCCGCGCCCGCACCGTTGTCGCTTTTCTCGCCAATTCGCTCGGCGTCAAACGAAGCCGCCTCACCGCCTCCGGTAAAGGTGAAGACGCCTTAAAAGACCCGCTCAATGCGAACAGCAGCGCCAACCGGCGCGTCGAAATCATCAATCTGACACCCGTCAAACCCACCGCCGCGATTAAAAAGAGCGGAGAGAAAAAGGCTAACGACATTCTCATGGGTAAATAGTGCGACGGTGTCGCGACTTCGAGACAAAACGCCCGAATGCCCTTATCATGGTCTGGTTTGGAAACAGCGAGGATCTAGCATGCGCTTAGTCGTGTTTATATCTCTGGGTCTGGCCTTTGCGGTCGGCAATGCACAGGCGCAATCTTGGAACAATCCGGACCGCCCCGATTACCAGCAATCCCCAGATACAGGGAATGATACCCGCCTTGGCGAATTGACGAAGGCGATGAACAAGCTGCTGGATAAAGGAGAGCGCGAACGCCTCGCCGACCCGTGGTTTTTGAAAGACCTCCGTGAGCTTGTGAGCCAATACCACCGACCCTGGTCGCGCACTCTCTTGAGCGACGATTTCTCCGCTCGAGGCACTCAACCTCAGGCGCCGTGGCGAGTGACGCGCGGCGAGTTTCGGATCGATTGGCGACATGGTCTCCGCGCCGTCGCCCTTCCCGCGCATCGGCAACGCCAAGCGGATACCGGCACGACATCGCAACAGAACCATCAACAAGGCGATGCCGTCCAACAACTATTCGGCGCATTGCTCAATCAGGCGTTAAAAGGCGCACAACGGAGCGACAATAGATCGTCCGAGCGCCGCGCGCCGGAGCAAAGCGATGGCGCCGCCGAGATTACCGCGCCGATGGCAATATCCAACGCATTCTCCATCACCACCGCTTTGACGGCACGCCCGCTTTCGGGAGCTGACCTCACACGATTTGCGCTCGGTGTCTACCAAGGAAAAATGGCGCCGGTTACCGGCTGGTCATCGCCAGACGCGAGGCAGAGAACCGCTCCAAACTGCGCCTCCTACGTGTGAATGGACGAGGGGGAGCTTCTATCGTCGATGAAGTTGAATCCAACTTTCGCTTCGACCCTGAAAAACCTGTACGCCTGACTTGGACACGGGCACGATCTGGCGAAATGCATGTCAGCATCGACGGCAAGCCGATGATCCGCACGGTCGACCGGGGCTTCCGGGACCCTTTCGATGGGTTCCTTCTGCGGGTCGGCAGTGGCGATCTCGCTTTGCGGCGTATCCGCATCGATGGTGTCTAGAACGTGTAAGCCGGTTTCAACACCGGTTGCTCCGTCTATATGACTGAACGGCGGCAATATTCCAGAACACAAGAAGCGAACCTACCAACATGCTCCCAGCGACAGGCAATCTCGGCGATCTGACGGATCGCAGCAAAGACCTCGGTAAAATCGCGTTGATCGACGCGTCGGATTTCGACAATCCCGTTGAGTTGACCCATGGCGACATCGACCGGCGCGCCAATGCCGTCGCCCGCGCCTTGGTGGCTAAGGGGTTCCAGCGCGGCGACAGAATCGCCATCCTGGCGGCCAACAGCGCCGACTATCTGGTGACCTATTTCGGCACCATGCGGGCTGGGATGATTTCGGTTCCGGTCAACTGGCGGTTCCCGAAGGAGACCGTGGCCTACATCTTGGAAGATTGCGATGCCAAGATCGTCTTCACCGACGCCGTCCGCCGTGACGCTGTGCCGGACGGATTGCCCATCGTCGAGTTTGGCCAAGACTTCGCCGACTTCCTCGACCCCGGCGAATTCGAGATCGTCACATGCGGCCAAGAAGAGGTCGCCATGTTCCTCTACACATCAGGCTCGACCGGTAAG